>CAZHIK010000733.1:0-5078 GCA_964532635.1 uncultured Enterobacterales bacterium | reverse complement strand
ACCCCGCCCAGAGGTCTGGGTGTCGGCCAGCATCACGGAGCCGTGGGGGGCCCCTGCTCGGGCGAGCCGCCAGGCATCGTCGTTGGTGGAGCCCGTGGTGGGCTGGTACCAGCAGGAGCGGCCGAAGCGAGCGCTGAGCTCCGGGTGGGCTGGCTCGGTCATGTCAGCGCTCCAGCTCGAGGGAGACGTCCACCCAGCGCGCCTGGTGGATCACGCCGCCGACGCTGACCTGGTCTGGGTGGATGCCCTTGGCCCGCAGGGTGGCGATGCGCTCGATGGTCATGTTGCCGCTGGCCTCCAACAGTACGCGCCCCTTGAGGGCACCGATGACCGTGGCCAGCAGATCGTCATCCATGTTGTCCAGCAGCAAGGCCTCGGCGCCTGCTCGCACCGCTTCCCGAGCCTGGGACAGGCTCTCCACCTCGACCTGGACCCGCAGCAGGTGGTGCGCATGGGCCCGGGCCCGGGCCACAGCTCGCTCCACCGAGCCAGCGGCCACGATGTGGTTGTCCTTGATCAGCACGCCGTCGTACAGCGCGAAGCGGTGGTTCCGACCGCCGCCGTGGCGCACCGCGGCCTTCTCGAGCTGGCGGTGCAGCGGGGTGGTCTTGCGGGTGTCCACCACCTCGAAGGCGCCACCTGCGGCGACGACATGGGCGTGGGTGTGGGTGGCGACGCCGGACAGCCAGCCCAGGAAGTTCAAGGCGTGGCGCTCCGCCGCCAGGATGCCCCGCACAGGGCCGGTGGCGCGCCCGATGAGGTCGCCGGGCACGGCCCGGGTTCCGTCGACCAGCGCGGGCTCGTAGCGCACCCCCAGGGCCTCGAACATGGCGCCCGCGGGCTCCTGGCCCGAGACCATGAGCTCCTGCTTGGCGATGATGCGGGCCTGCCCCTGGCGCTCGGCTGGGATGCAGGAGTCGGTGGTGACGTCACCGGGGCCCAGGTCTTCTTCGAGGGCCAGGGCGATGAGCTTGGACAGTTCCATGGCGTCCTCCCAGGAGCCGTTCACCGCACCCGGAGAAGGGGATCGTCGTTTCTTAGCACCCCCGCGCCCACGGGGGCAGGGGCACAGGCGTCGATGCGTGGATCAGGAGCGGTCGGCTTCGCCCAGCCGCTCCCGCAGCGAGCGCTCGAGCACCGCCGGGAGCTGCTCGGCAACCGCACCGGCCACGATCTCATCGACCACGGCCCGCACACGCCCAGGTTGGGTGATGGCCTTGTCGAGGACAGCTTCGACCACTTCGGGAAGGACCGCCAGCACCGCTCTCTCGAGCGCCACCGAGATCTCTTCGCGATCGATGCGCACCGGAGGGATCTCGTCGTAGTCCGCCGGCACGAAGGTGGCGAGGCGCTCGTCGGCCACCGGAGGCTGGGGCAGCCCAGGCCCGGTGTGGCCGTTGGGCTCGAGGGGCTCGATGCTGCCTACGGGGAGAACCTCCTCGGGGGGTTCCATGGGCTCGAGGGAGGTGGAGGACACCGGCACCGCGCCCATCAGCTCCTCGAGCTGCGCCAGGATGACCTCGTTCGAGAAGGGTCGGCGCACTCCGGCGCGCACGCCGGCCACCATGGCGCGATCCTCGTCGAAGGCCTCGAAGCCGCCCCAGAGCAGGAAGACCGCCATGGAGGGCCGGTGCTCGACCACGCGGCGGGTGAGCTCGTAGCCGTTGCCCCCGGGGATGGAGACCGCCGAAAAGATCGCCACCAGCTCGGGATCCGCAGCGCGCTCCATGGCTTTGGGCAAGGAGCCCGCAGAGATCACCTCGAGCTCGGTGCCCTGCAGCGCGCGCTGCACGCGCCGAGCCGTCGCCGGGTTGGCGTCCACCACCATGACGACGTTTGCTGCCATCGCGAACTGCCTGTGCCTACTGAGGGGTGCTGGTATCGAATCAGCGCCATCCTACAGACAAGCGCCGAGCCAGTCCAGTCCGCCTGGCGATGGAGGGTTCGGGTCTAGTCGTAGGCGACCGCCACGTGCATCGCGCGGGTGGCGACCTCGACCTTCTGGCCGTTGTCCATCTCCTGCATACTGTGGTTCTGGAACGCCACGTAGACGTTGTTGAACACGTCGCCGAGGTTCTCGGTCATCAGGCCCCAGACATCGTCACCCAGGACGAACTCGTCGTAGCCGGTGGCGTTGCAGGTGACGTACTCCCAGGCTTCTCCGCTGCGCTCGCGCCGGATCTGGATCCATGCTTCGTCCCAGCCTTCGGCTTCCCAGGAGATCTCGATCTCTTCGCCGAACTCGAAGCCCGTCTCCTCGTAGTCGGAGGTGGAGATCAGGGTGACGTCGTCGATGGTGCCCGGGTCGGGGGTGACGGCGCCGCTGAGGGAGCCAGCGTCGAGCAGGTGCGTGCCACCGCTGAGCAGGGCCGAGGAGGTCTGGCAGTTGTGGACGTTGTCGAAGACCTCGTCGAAGTACCAACCCTCGCTGACGTTCTCGAGCTCGCCGGAGTCGATGTCGGTCTCCCAGCGGGGCTCGTCATCGATCTCGGGGATGTCCAGCAGGTCGCCGTTGGGATCGGCGCCGAACATGGACAGGTCCGCGGAGCAGCCTCCCGGCGCCGGCAGCGCTCGGGGCACCAGGGCATCGGGCGCCACCTCGAGGGAGACGTTGAAGGCGAACACGCCTTCGTAGAAGTCGGTGCCGCCCGTTTCCTGGCACTGCCAGGTGTAGACATCTGCAAGGAAGCGAGCGTCGGTCTCGGGACCATCACCGAAGTTGGCGCCGCCAGAGTTCTTGCAGCCGATGATGGCCAGGGGGAAGATCAGGATGCCGAAGCGACCGAAAGACATGGCTCCTCCATATGGTCGTACGTGCCGTGGACCTCGAAGCCCGTAGCATGATGCTGGTGGGATTATACCTCTCTGTGCCCGTCGCTCGCCCTTTGATCGTCAAGAATTGGTCGGAGATCGGGTTGCTCGATGGGCCTATGGGCTTGCCTGGCGCGCGGGACCGAGTGAGAGTGGCCAGCCGGCCCTGCCGAGGTCGGGCCACACCTGTTGGGGGCGTGGCGGAATGGCAGACGCGGTGGACTCAAAATCCACTGTTCTTATGAACGTGAGGGTTCGAATCCCTCCGCCCCCACCACACCAAACCGATTGTACGATAACCACCTTGGTTATCATTGTTCTCCATGTTTCGGCGGGACACACCAGGTGAGAGTCCGACGGGTCTCTTCCGTTCGCACCGACAGTGGCTGGCCGGGGAGAGCTGGTCAGACTGTGTCCGCGAGGGCTGAGCCTGGCGGGTTAGAAGTAGACATAGGAACAGCGACGTCATTCGTTCAGCTGCAGGTCCCCCCCATGCCCACAGCCGACCTCGTGCTCTACACCACGCCCAGCGGCGAGGTCCGCATCGATGTCGTGGTCCAGGCCGAGAGCGTCTGGCTCACCCAGCGCCAGATGGCTGATCTGTTCGAGGTGCAGGTCCCAGCCATCTCCAAGCACCTCAAGAACATCTTCGACAGCGGCGAGCTCGACCCCTCCGCAGTTGTTTCCGAAATGGAAAGGACTGCCGCCGACGGAAAGCGCTACGCCACCCGGCACTACCACCTCGACGCCATCATCGCGGTCGGGTACCGCGTCAACTCCCGCGCGGCTACGCAGTTCCGCATCTGGGCCACCGCCACGCTACGCGAGTTCATCATCAAGGGCTTCGTGGTCGACAGCGAACGGCTGATGAACGGCCCCCGCTTCGGGGTGGACTACTTCGAGCAGCTGCTCGAGAAGATCCGGGAGATCCGCGCCTCCGAGCGCCGCTTCTACCAGAAGATCACCGACATCTACGCCCAGTGCTCCGCCGACTACGACCCCAAGGCCGAGCTCACCCGCAGCTTCTACGCCACAGTGCAGAACAAGCTGCACTGGGCCATCCACGGCCACACCGCTGCCGAGCTGATGGTGGAGCGGGCCGACGCCGACAAACCCCACATGGGCCTCACGACCTGGAAGGACGCCCCCAGTGGGAAGATCCTGAAGCGCGACGCCACGGTCGCCAAGAACTACCTCTCCCTCGGTGAGGTGGACGACCTGAACCGCATCGTGTCCATGTACCTCGACTACGCCGAGCTCCAGGCCAAGCGTCAACGCCTGATGAAGATGGCCGACTGGGCCGCGCGCCTCGACGCCTTCCTGCGCTTCAACGAGTACGAGGTCCTCGACAACCCGGGCACGGTGTCCGCCGCGGTGGCCAAGGCCCTGGTCCAAGAGCAGTACGAGCGCTTCCGCGTTGAACAGGACCGAAGCTGGCGCTCCGACTTCGACGCCTTGGTCGAGCAGAGCGTTCGCCTGGTGGAAGGCTCCGAGGAGTAGCCCCTATGTCCGACAAGCCCAGCCCCGGCCAGACCCTCCTGTTTGGCCCCCCGCCATCCAGGCCGCCTCCCCTCCCCCGCTGGTGGCGCCTGCGCATCCTCGACCTCCCACCCACGGAGTCCGGGCTCGCGCGGATGACCGAGCTGGCGGCCCAGGTCCTGGCCCGCGACTGGCGCTTCCTGGCCGCGCTCGAGGAGCACCTCGACCTGGATCGAGAAGAGGCGAAGGAAGGAGCCATCGCCAGATTCATCGCGCTGGAACAGGACAGCCTCGATCTGCTCCTCGGCCTGCGAGGCGGCCACGTCGATGCCACCAAAATCGAAGAAGAGCTCGCGGACCTCCGGCAACACGAAGAGGAGCGGCTGGCGCTGCGCGACGCGATCCTGGATGCCTTGTCCAAAGAACTGCGCGAAGCCGTGCTCCACTACGAGCGGCACCACCCGGTCCACCCGCTCACCGTCGAGCGCCGGGCCGCCGAGATCGAACTCGAACAGGCCGACGCCGCTGGTGAGCTGGTCGAACTGGTCATCGAGCCCGACGGTTCCATGCACTTCCTCGCGGACGGAGCTGATGGCCCCTCCATCGTGGAGGGCTTCGACCTCGACGAGTTCGCAGCGGAAGCCGGCCTCATCGGGCCCGGCATGGTCTCCGACCTGGTGCGGGCCATGGAGCTCGAGCAGCGCGGAGAGCAAGAGAGCGGCCCCCTGCCCAAGCAGGCCAGGCTCTCCACCCTGCTGAAGGGCCTCCCCGTACCCTGGCTCGACGCC
>CAZHIK010000732.1:0-5079 GCA_964532635.1 uncultured Enterobacterales bacterium | reverse complement strand
TCCGGGCCGGCTTCGACGACATGGGCGCGGTCTACGGCGTTCTCGAGCGCAGCGAGGTGGAGCGCCTGGGCGAGGACTACACGGCCGACGGGGTGGCCATACGGGTCGAATTGGACGCGCGGGATCTCGGGGGCTTCGCGCGCACCCTGGCCGATGCTACACGGGGGCGGGTGGTGCCAGTGGGGGAGGGGAGCGGCTAGGCGCCCCCCCTCCTGCGACGCAAACGCCCCGGCACCGGGACCTCAGGAGCCCACCACAGATGCCCGAGATGCCGCCAACAGCCCCCCGCGAGGGCCTCGAGCCCATGGTACGCTTCTTGCGATGACTGTTGGCGGTCGTGCCACCCAGGAGGTTCCCATGTCGCGTCTCCCCGCACTCGCCTCGGTCGTCCTCGGCGTGCTGCTGGTGGGCTGTGCCCCGGAGCACGAGATCACGCGCCTGGACTTCGAGGACAGCTTCTACCAGTCCGGCACCGATATGGCCGACATCCTGTGGGTCATCGACGACTCCAACTCCATGGCCAACGAGCAAGAAAAGGTCGCACAGGGCTTCAACCGCTTCATCTTCGCCATGGGCGCCGCCGAAGACGAGGTGGACTTCCACCTGGCCGTCACCTCCACCGACATGGACGAGGCCAACCCCGAACGAGGCCTGCTGATCGGCGATCCCCCCTACCTCACCCGTGACGACGACTACCTGCCTATGTTCATCGAGCGGGTGCAGGTGGGCGTGGACGGCTCCGACAAGGAGCGCGGGCTCCAGGCCGCCTACCACGCCGTGTCGGATCCCGACGCGCTGGACCACAACGACGGCTTCCTGCGCGGCGACGCGGTGCTCGCGCTGGTCTTCGTCAGCGATGAGAACGACTGCTCCGACGACAACTGGCTCACCGACGACATGGACGGCGGGCTCTGCTACGACATCAACGACAAGCTCGTCTCCACCGCGGAGTACATCCGCCGCTTCCAGGGAATCAAGGGCATCGGCGGCCGCGTGGTGGCCTCCACCATCGTGGGTCCCGACGTCAGCGAGGGCTGCGACGCCAGCTGGCCGGGCAAGCGCTACATGACCATCGGCAGCGAGCTGGACGGGGTGAACGGCAACATCTGCGAGTCCGAGTACGGCGAGCTCATCCACGACATCGGCACCCGCATCGGCGCCCCCCAGCGCACCTTCTACCTCACCCACCGCCCGGTGGAGACCAGCCTGGTGGTCTACGTGGACGACGAGGTCGTCGAGGCCGACTTCGACGCCGGCTGGATGTACGACGACGAGTTCGTCTCCGTCAGCTTCCAGGGCGACTACGTCCCCGAGTTCGGCACCACGGTCCACATCGCCTACGACATCGGCGGCAGCAAGTGATGTGTCGCTCCGCGCGCGGTCGACCCCCGCGCGTCACTTGGCGTCGGGCGAGACCAAGCTGTACAGGTCCTCGATGAACTCGCCGCGGCCCAGCAGCTTCTCGGCGTTCCAGTCCACGTGCCAGACCGTGGTGCCGTCGGCGGTGACCTCCTTGATCTCGCCAGCGCTGCCCAGCAGGTGCAGGGTGTTGCCGTTGTCCAGGCGCCACGCGTCGCCGTTGGTGGAGGCGAACACGCCAGCGTCGTAGCTCCAGACCTCGCCCAGGGTGGTGTTGTCGTGATCCACCTCGTACTCGCGCACGTAGGTGGTCATGGCGCCGGTCTGGCCGTGAGTGGAGACCAGCAGGTGGCCGTCGTCGGTGTAGCTGACGCCGTGCTGCCAGCTGAACTGGGAGGTGGTGGGATTGAACTTGTACCCGTTGCCCACCGTGCCGGCCCACCAGATCGACTCTCCGGTGCTGTGGGAGACCTCGACGATGGAGCTGTTGGTGTAGAAGCTGTACAGGAAGGCGTCGCGATCCGCCGAGTAGAACAGGCCGTTGGACTCGCAGTGCCCGGAGCCGGGCCAGTCGTCGTCACAGGTCCACAGCACCGTGCCGTCGTCGTCTTCGGCCGCATCGACGGCCTTGGTGACCAGGGCTTCCTCGCCGCCGTGGTACTGGCTGCCCCAGGCCAGGGACTCGTCGGGCAGCTGCACGAAGGCGTGGTGCAGCCCTGGGGTCCATATGTCCTCGATCTTGGCGTCGAGGTAGCGCTTGTGGACGTAGGAACCGGCGCCGCTGTCCCAGGCGGACCAGTAGGTGGCTTCGTCCCACAGGAAGTACTCGCCGGTCACCGACACCTGGACGAAGAGGGTCCAGTGACGCTGGGGGGCGTAGTCGGCCCAGATCAGGCGGCCCTCGCGGTCGATGATGAAGGTCCAGTAGGTGCCGCTCATCCAGCCGCCGCTGTCCTCGTTGATGCTGGTGAGCAGGTAGTTGCCCGTGGAGAGCCAATTGTCGGGGTCTTCGACCCGGACCGTTGGGCGTGGCCAGCCGCTGGGGTACTCGCCGGTGCTGATGGTGTCGCCTTCGTAGCTCTCACCATCCTCGATCACCACGCGCCAGTCGGCGTCTTCCTCGAAGGGGACGCCGGCGATGAGCTTGGTGTGGGTGCCCGCCTCGAGCTCCCAGCTGTTGGTGGAGTGCCACTCGTCGTCCTCGAAGGACCACTCCACGTGGACCGTGGCGTCGACCCGCTGGGTCCAGCTGACCCACACCAGGGACTCGACGTCGTCGTGCAGCTCCCACCCGAGCCAGTAGAAGTCCTCGTCGGGCGGGGCCGTGTCGGTGTCGGCGTCGGTGTCGGTGTCGGTGTCGGTGTCGGCGTCGGCGTCGGCGTCGGTGTCGGTCTCGTCGGTGTCCACCGGTGGGGTGTCGTCGGTCTCGCCGGTGACGCCGGGCGGGGGACAGGCCGTGAGCAGGAGGGCGAACAGCGCGGTGTGGCGGATCATGGTGGGCTCCTTCCTCGGCTCGGTAGGGTAGCCCCGGCAGGCGCGGTCGTCTCCCCTCAGCTGGGCTCGCTGTAGCTCCTCACAGGTTTTCGACGAGCGCGCCCCTGATCAACGGGTGCCGAGCAGGTCCATGGCAAGCAGGGCCAGGCACTCGGCGAAGTCCACCAGCTGCTCGAGGGGCACGTACTCGTCCACCACGTGGAAGGCTTCGTCGTCACCCGGGCCCCAGCCCACCGCCGGGATGCCCCCCAGGTTGAAGGCCTTGGCGAAGGTGCCGCCGCCCATGCCGAAGGGCTGCGGCACGAAGCCCAGCACCGGCTCGGCGTTACGCTGGATGGCGCCCACCAGGGGGTTGTCGGCGTCGATGGCGTGGGGCGGGGCGTCGTGGCCCACGCGGACCTCGAAGTCGTCGGCGATCTGCGCCGCCAACCCTTGGATGAACTCGGCCACCCCCTGGGCGGTCATGCCGGGCACGTAGCGCACGTCGAGGGTGAAGCCGCACTCGCCGGGCACGATGTTGGACGCGGCGCCGCCGTGGATGAGGCCCAGGTTGATGGTGGGCTCTCCGAGCACCGGGTGGACGTCGTGGGGCAGGGTGCACTCCTCGATGAGGGTGATCAGCCGCGCGGCCTTGTACACGGCGTTCACGCCGCGGTGTGGGGTGGAGCCGTGGGCCTGCTGGCCCTTGGCGGTCACGTGGATCTCGGTGCGGCCCTTCTCGGCGATGTCGATGCCCTTCATGTTCTCGCCGATGTCGGGGATCACGGCGAAGTCGGGCTTCAAGACGCCCTGGTCCAGCAGGAAGTGGATGCCGGGATCCGGCTCGCCCTGCTCGTGGTACTCCTCGCTGGCGATGGCGGCGAGCTGCAGCCGGCCGTCCAGCTGTACGCCGGCTTCGACCAGCAGCTTCATGGCGGCCATGCAGCTGGCGATGGGGCCCTTGTTGTCCAAGACACCGCGGCCGTAGAGCATCCCGTCCTTCAGGGTGACCTCGTAGGGATCGCTGGCCCAGCCGTCGCCCGGGGGCACGATGTCGCTGTGCACGCCCACGGCCATGGCTTTGTCACCGTCGCCCAGTGTGGCGATGATGTTGGCGCGCCGAGGATCGAGGGAGTGGACCACGAAGGGCACCTCGAGGGCCCGCAGGTAGGGCTCCAGCACGTTCACCACGCGGGTCTCTTCGCCGGGGACCTCTTGACCCGGACATTCGTCCAGGCGGGCCTTGCCCGCGTTGACGGTGGGCTGGGCGACCAATTCGGTGAGCAGGTCGATGATGTACTTGCGGAAGTCGGCGCGGTTGGCGGCGAAGTGGGCGCGGACAGCGTCGCTCATGGTAGGCTCCGGGGCAGGGAAGGAGAGGGGACTCTTAGCCGACCCCGGCCTCCCATGCGCTGTGCGGATAGCTTGATCACCCCCGCCCTCGGAGCCTCCATGTCCGTCCCCACCTGGCCCCGTCCCCTGCACCAGCCCGGCGGCATGTCGGCCGACCTGGTGTTCCAGGTCTTCTCCCAGGGGCCACTGCCCGAAGAGCTCCCATTCGATCCCGAGCGGCACCCTGCGGGGGACCCGCCTGAAGGCATCTTCCTCAGCGGCATCTCGGCCGAGGACGCGCCCGGATGGTTCGAGCGCCACGAGGTCGAAGCCGACCACTGCTACGAGGTGGCGGGTGAGGTCCCCGACCCGGCCGACCTGGCCTACCTGCAGCACGCATGGGCCGTGGTGCGCTGCCTGTGCGTTGCCGGCGGCGGCCCCGTGTTCGACAGCCACGCCCGCCGCTGGTGGTCGCGCGACCAGGTCTTGGGCCTGGCCGCCGACCGCGCCTTCGACATCCGGGCGGAGATCGAGGTCCTGGGGGCCGACTCCCAGGGCCCCCTCGGGATGGTGCTCTTCACCGTGGGCATGGCCAAGTTCGGCCAGCCCGACCTGGTGCTGGTGCAGTGTGGCGACGGCGACGAAGCCAAGCTCTACGGCCTGGCCGAGGCTCTGGCCCAGGGGCTGCCCGTGGGCGACGGCCTCGAGCTTGCCGGCGCGGACGGCATCAGCCTGCTGTTCGTGCCCTACGAACCCGACGACATGATGCCCGACCTGGGGCTCATGAACGAGGCACTGGTGGTGGTGCGGCAGTAGGGGGCGCTTGCTGGCTTCCCGTCAGATGGAGCCCAGGACGGCGAACCCTACGACGAAGACCACCCAGAACAGGACCATCACCAGGCTGCCGATCAAGGG
>CAZHIK010000731.1:0-5082 GCA_964532635.1 uncultured Enterobacterales bacterium | reverse complement strand
CCCAAGGGGCCAAGCCACGCAGCTGTCATCCCCCCCGCTCATGGGGACGGCCACAAAGGTCTCCGAGGCCGAGATGCCAACCTCGCGGACCGGGACCGGGGCCCCGAGCGCAGGAGAGAGCCTCGGAAGGAACCAGCGAGCCAAGCCCCCCTTCCAGCAGTTCACCACCCGCAGTCCCCACAGCCGGGCGGGGTGCCAGTCCCTGGGAGCGGGGAGGCGGCGCAGGGTGGGCGTGAGGGACGCCCTCTGCCGTGGGGTCAGGGCTGCGGCGGGGCCGCGCTCGAGGGTCCCCGCCTCGAGGTCGGCGGCGAGGGCCTCGGCGTGCTCGCGGAGCTTGCGGGCGATGAGCAGCACTGTGGTGGGATTGGCCGTGGTGATGGAGCGCACGTCGGCCTGCAGGGCGAAGCGCAGCACGGCGTAGATGCGCTGCTCCGGATCCGGCAGGCAGTAGGCAGCGTAGGGCACGGGATAGCGGCGGCGCACCCACCAGGGCTGGGCCAGGTGCATCCTGCCGGTGTTGCTGCCGAAGGGGATGCCCCCGGGACTGTGGCCCTTGGCCGCTGCTGAGACCAGGGTCAGTGCGGCGCCCTCGGCGAGCGCGGCGTGCTCCCGCAGGAGGCCGAGCACCCACAGGGTCTGCGCGTCGCTGACCCCGGCAGCCCAGGGGCGGGTCACAGGGATCCACTTCGCCGGACCGGTGGTGCCGCTGGTCTCGAGCAGGTGTACCACGGGCTGACGGGTGAGCACTCGGCGCTCACCAGCGGCGGCACGCCGGATGTAGGGCTCGAAGCGCTGGTAGCCGGCGATGGGGAGCCGGGACCGCAGCTCCTCGAGGCTGCGCACGCCGTCGAGGCCGTGGTCCCGTGAGAAGGCGGTGCCCCGCATCCCCCGCAGGATGGAGGCGAGCTGGCGCCGCTGGGCGCGCTCCGGCTCCGCGACCGCGCGCTCGAAGCGCCGCACGAGGGGATCGTGGAGGCCGCGAAGCAGGCGATAGGCGGGGTTGCCCCGGCGGTCGAAGCTGCGTGGATCTCGTGTCACGAGGGGGCGTCCTGGGACGGGTCAAGGAGGCCTCAACAGGCTATTCCGTCCGGACGGGAGGAGCCGGCACTCCAACCTCCCTTCACCCTGCGTCGGAATGTGCAATGAAGACTGGTGACACCTTCTGCGATCCCCAGGGGCGCAGCTACAAGGTTGGACTTCTGCTGGGACGAGGCCTCTGGGGCAAGGCCTGGCGAGTGCAGCGCGTGGAAGACGACGGAGACTTCGTGCTCCGGATTCCGCTGGGCGCCGCCGACCTGAAGACCGCGACCGATCCGGGCGAGCTGGCAGAGACCTGCCGCCGCATCCTCGAGGAGCAGGGCGAGCTGCTGGGCCGCGAAGGCTACGACTTCCTTCCTCGCCTCGTCGACCAGTTCGAGCTCGAGGACGGCCGCCCAGTGCTGGTGATCGAGCGCTTCCCCACCAACTTCGAGCTGCGACTCCAAGCCGGCTGTTCCTTCCTCGACGCACTCGACCTGCTCATCCAGGCGGCACGCCAATGCCAACAGCTGCGCGATGGCCCGGGGGTCCACGGCGCACTGCGGCCTGGAAACATCCTCATCGACGCGAACGGTGGCGTCCGGCTCTCCGACCTCGTCACCCCTACCGCGCGCCGGGCCCTGCCCAAGCTACTGGCCGCGTCTCCGGGCATCGAGTCCTGCCTGCCGCCCGAGGTGGCCAGCGCTACCCGCGAGCCTCCCTTCTCCACAGTCTGCGACAGCTACGCCCTGGGTGTGCTGCTCTGGCGGGCGGTGCGCGGCGCCGAACCCGATCCGGCGCTTCCGTCCGAAGGCCCCGACAAGGCCTCGCTGGTGGCCCTCAAGGACCGGCTGCACGCGAGGGTCAAGCAGGAAGACAGCAACCCCCGCTTCCATGCGCGCCTGGCCGAACGGCTCTCTTCCACCATCTCGCGAGCGATCTCCGTCAAGGCCAGCCCATCCCCGCCCTACCGCTTCGAGCGGATCGACGGTCTCCTGCCCCGCCTGCTCGAGCTGCGCTCGCTGGTGCGGCCGGAGGTCGACACCGTGGGCCGGGTGCTGCTGGACAGGCCCGCCAACACCACCCACTTCTCCACCGACGAGAAGGTGAGGTTCAGCATCTCGGTAGGCTGCAGCCCCGGCGTGGAGCATCACAACGAGATCGCCTGCGGAATCGCGCTGTTCGATCGCGACCGAGAAGAGCGTGTCCGAGAGCTGCCCAGCACCTACGACGTCAGCCGCCATCCATCGGGGCGCTTCCGCTTCCAGTTCGAGCTGGGTGAGATCCCGCCGGGCAACTACCGTCTGCGCGTCGCGTTCGCGATCCGCGACTCGGGGCACGAGCCCAGCACCAAGGAGTGCGAGTTCGAGATCCGCGCGGCCCACGGCTACATCCCGCCGCCCGAGCAGCCCCCCACCGGGCCCCTGGGCTTCGAGTCGCGCGTTCCCGATCCGCGCACCAACACCGAGCCCCTCGCCACCCCGCCCATGGACCTGCACGGATCATCTGGCGGGCCCCACCAGCCCCCGCCCCCCGCACCGGCTCCGCCCGACGCCGCCCCGACGCCCCAACGCCCGGCACCCGCCAAGCCGGCGCGCACCGCGTCGGCCAAGCCCAAGCCTGCGCCCCGTCACGCCATCAGCACCGGCCCCGGCAGCCTACCTGTGCAGGCCACCGACGAATCGAGCGAGCCCACCCGGCGCACCAGCAACAGCACGGTGAGCTTCAGCGGCGACACGGTGCCGGCCTCCATGGGCGACACCGCCGTGCCTGTCGAGGAACCGCAGCAGGGTGTACCGGTGCCCAAGGTTCCCAGGCCCACCCCGGTGCCCAAGCCCGCCCCGGCGCCCAAGCCCACCCCGGCGCCCAAGCCGGCTCCGGTCGCCAAGCCCGAGCCCAAGCCGGCCCCGGTGCCCAAGCCAGCCCCCAAGCCCGAGCCCAAACCAGCCACCCCTCCGACCGCAAGCGGCTCCTGGGCAGATCTGCCCCTGGGGGCCGATCCGGTCGAAGACATCACCGAGCTGGGCGACGAGCCCGACGACCTCGACGAGTTCCGCCCCAAGCCCGCATGGCTGCAGATCATCGACATGATCCGGGGCGACGCCTGGGCCATGTTCATGGCCGGCGCGGCCATCATCGCCATCGTGCTCCTGGTCATCCTCTTCCTTCTCCGGAGCTGAGCCACCATGGATCTCCTCCTCATGAACCACCCCGCCGTCGACACCGAGGCCGACCTGCTGGCCGTGGGGATCCTGGCTGGCAAGCCGCCGCAGCTTCCTCGGGATCTGCTCGATCGTTTGGGCGATGGGCTGCCCGAGCTGATGAAGTCCGA
The DNA here is from genome assembly GCA_964532635.1 of uncultured Enterobacterales bacterium. GTDB lineage: Bacteria > Myxococcota_A > UBA796 > UBA796 > JAFGLY01 > CALDOK01. Next base: position 1,733 of record CAZHIK010000731.1, on the reverse strand, counting down.
GAAGTTCGAGGCCAAGGCCGAGTCCACCCTGACGTTGCCCACGCTGGGCAAGCTCGGCGCACCTCGTCTGCTGCTGGTGGGGCTTGGTGAAGGTGAGCCCGACCAGATCCGAAGCGCCGCTGGCGCCGTGGGTCTCGCTGCTCGCAAGAAGGGCGCCGAGAACGTGGCCATGGACTTCAGCGTCGTCCAGGACAAGGGGCCCTCACCGCTGATGGTAGAGGGCTTCGGCGCGGGAAACTACGCCTTCGACCGCCACAAAGCCGAGCCCAAGCGCAAGGCGGCCTGCACCACCCTGATCCTGGGGGGCGTCGCCGAGTTGCCCTCAGAGCGCGCTACCGTGGTGGCCGAGGCCCAGTCCCTGGTTCGCGACCTGGTCAACGAGCCCGCCAACGTGCTCTACCCCGAGACCTTCGCGGCCCTGGCGGCTTCTCTGGCCAGCCCCACCATGACCGTCACGGTCTGGGACGATCGGAAGATCCTCGAGGAGGGCATGGGGGGGCTGCACGCCGTTGGGCGTGGCAGCGTCCGCAAGCCCCGCTTCGTACACATGCACTACAAGCCGCCGGGGGGCGCCGAACGCAGCGTCGCTCTGGTGGGCAAGGGCGTCACCTACGATTCTGGGGGCATGTCTCTGAAGCCCAGCGACTCCCAGCAGACCATGCGCTGCGACATGGCCGGAGCGGCCACGGTGGTGGGCGCGATGCAGGCCGTCGATCGGCTGGGGCTCCCCATCGAGGTGCACGGCATCTTCGGCGCCGCCGAGAACATGAACGCCGCCGACTCCTACAAGCTCGGCGACGTGCTCACCATGTACGACGGCACCACCGTCGAGGTGCACAACACCGACGCCGAGGGGCGCCTGGTGCTGGCCGACTGCCTGGTCTACGCCAGCAAGCTCGAGGTCGACGCCTGCCTCGACCTGGCCACCCTCACCGGAGCCTGTGTGGTCGCCCTGGGTTCCCGCTATACCGGCCTGTTCACCGAGGACGACCAGCTCGCTGCCGCCCTCGAGGTCGCCGCCAAGGATGCCGGCGATGGGCTGTGGCGCCTGCCCCTGGCCGACCACTTCCGCGAGCTGCTGAAGGTCGAGTGGGCCGACACCAACCACATGGGCGGCCGCTGGGGCGGCGCGAGCATCGCCGCGGCCTTCCTGTCCCGCTTCGTCGACGGCCCTCGCTGGGCCCACCTCGACATCGCCGGGCCCGCCTTCCTCGACAAGCCCGAGCGCTACTACGGCAAGGGCGCCACCGGCGCCATGCTGCGCACCCTCGTCGCCTGGCTCGAGGGCTTCGAGGGCTAGCCGTGGGCTCCAAGGCCGAAGACCTCGCCCCCCTGGTTCCCCTGCGGACCATCGAGTCCCGTCAGGACGACGACGGCAAGGTCACCATCGACGGGCCCCGGCAGGATGCGGGCTGGCTGGGCAATCTGCTGTCCAAGGGGCTCGAGCCGGGCACCAACCACATCAAGTTGGACGAGGTGGGCAGCCTGGTGTGGTCCCTGTGCGATGGCGAGCACAGCGTGCGCGCCATCGCCGCCGCTATCGCAGAGCGCTTCGGTGACGACTTCGATCCGGGCTCCAAGCGCCTGGCCTTGTTCCTGCTGACGATGAAGGAGCGGGGCTGGCTTTTGTGGAAGCCGGGGGAGCCGGAGGGGGAGTAGAGGGTGGAGCGGACTCGTTTTCGGACACCGGGATTCCAGCCGATCCCAAGACGCTTCACCGGCGGATGTAGGGG
>CAZHIK010000730.1:0-5087 GCA_964532635.1 uncultured Enterobacterales bacterium | reverse complement strand
AGTGCGGGATCCACGCCAAGATCACCGTACCGGTCACCGTCACGCTGACCGGAGCCATCCAGCCAGGCCGGGTCACGGGCATTCCCGCTCCGAGAAAGGCTCGCTGCCTCGAAGACTACCTGCGCGGCTTCACCATCCAGCCCACGCCAAGCAAGTTGCTCCAGATCCAGGTGCAGGTGCCCCGCTGACGATCAGTCGTCTTCTGGGACCAGCGTGTCTTCCTTGACCAGGTTCTTTCGGCCCTTGCGGGCAGACGGGGTGCTGGGAAGCTCGTCGACGCGGACCACCATCACCGTGATGTTGTCGTCGGAGCCGCAGGCCATGGCCCGCTCGACCAGTACCTCGGCGCAAGCCGCGGGTTGCGGCACCTCACGCAGCGCATCCGCGATGCGGCGGTCGTCCACGAAGCCCGTGAGCCCGTCGGTGCACAGCAACAGGGTGTCGCCCGGCCGCAGGTGGCGGGATCCGGTGTCGCGGCCGGGATCGATGCGCACGGCTGCGTCGTCACCCAGGCCACGAGAGCCGTAGACGAAGCTCTGGGCCAGCCGGTCAGCGTCGGAGGGGATGGGTCGCTGATCCCGCAGCGCGAACTCGCGGTGGGTGTGGTCGGCGGTGAGCCGCACCAGCTGGTTGTTGCGGAGGAAGTACAGCCGGCTGTCGCCCACGTGGACCCAGAACACCCGCCCGTCGAGCACCCAGGCACCGGTGAGGGTGGTGCCGAGCCGCACGCTCCCCCGCCGCGCGACGGTGGAGTGGAGGCGGTTGTGGGCCTTGAGCACGAAGCGAAGAAGTGCCAGCTCCGGGGCCTGGGGCTTGCCCTTTCCGAACAGCAGCGAGAAGGCCTGGACCGCGGCAGCCGAGGCCAGGGCGCCGTCTTCGTGGCCACCCATGCCATCCGCGACCGCCAGCAACACCCCAGCTCCTTCCTGGTTGCGCACGACTTCCTTGTCGTCGTCGCGGAAGCGGATCTGCCCGTTGCGGCACACCAGGTAGTTGTCCTCGTTGGCCGTGCGACCGCCCCGATCGCTCTCGATCCCCGTGGAGCAGACAAGGCCGATGGTGATGCCGTAGGACACGGAGCCCGCTACCTCCGGGGGCGTGGTGTCCAACGAGTGTAACAGGCCACCGCCGACGGATCAGCGCCGCACATCACGCGTCCTCGAAGCGATAGACCGAGATACCAGCGATGAGCATGTCACCATGGCGAAGCTCGAAGCCTGATCCGTCTTCCGGCGCGGTGCGGAAGCGGCCGTCCCCCTTGCGGAAGAAGAAGGGCTGGAAGGAGCCGTCGGGGTAGGCGTAGGCGTCGAGATAGTCGGATATGATCAGCCGCCCCGAGTCGTAGGTGGCGATGCAATCCACCGGCCCCAGCCGCACCGGGCAGGAGGCGCGCAGGGGGAAGCCGCGGGTGAACAGAGCGGCGGTGAGACGGTCTTCGAGGTCGAGCGTCAGCAGCTGGGCACGTGGGTCCGGAAGCCACCGCTGCCCCTGCAGCGCGGCGCAGACCGCGAAGTCCTCCTCGCCCTGGTCGTCACGCCGGGCGACCTCGAGCCGCAGCTCGGTGAGCGTGTTGGATTCTCGGACGGACAGCTCGCCGAGGAATGCCCTGGCGTCGCGCTCGTCGACCAGCTCGACCTTGCCGCGCCGCCCACGAACGGACAGGCGGAAGTAGTCCCTGGCTTCGAAGACCTGCCCCGGGAAGGTGCGGTTCTCGGGGATGACCACGTGGGCCGCCCTGTGGTTGCCCACGACCACCCGACCGGACACCATCCAACCCAACTGCTGGAGCCGCCCCGGACGGGACAGCGCGAGCTGCCAGCCGCCCTCGTCGACGGCTACCACTTCGTCGGTGGCAGGCCTGGGGACCTTGGGTCGCGCGGGCTGCGTACCCGCCGCGGCGTCCGGCTCCACGGGCTGGACGCGGGGCGCACGCCGCACGGGCAGCTCGGCCTTGGCGGGCGCCGTGGTGGGCACGACCCTGGGGGCAGGGGTGGGGGCCGGGCGAGGCTCGGCGGTCTTGGCCGGCGCCGGCTGGGGGAGATGCCGGGGTGCCGGGGCGTCGATGCCGAGGATGGAGTCGAAGCCCGGATCGGTGAACGCGACGCCGTCGGGGGCCGGGCCCAGCTCACCCAGGCCAGCGGCCACAGGCGCGTCTTCGGTGGCCAACTGCGGGTCGGGATCGGCGGTGGGCTTCGGCGCCGGCCTGGGTTCGGACCGGGGCCGCGACTTGGGCTTGGTTGCGGGCTCGACAGCCAGCTCGGGTTCGCTCTCGACGGGCGCAGTGGGGACGGGCCGCCCCTTGCGGCGAACGGCACGGGCGGGGACATGGCGAGCCGGAGGGGGCTCGGGAGCAGGCTCGGGAACGGTCAGCGCATCCACCACCGGCTTGGGATCAGGCGATTCGATGGCACCCTTCGGATCCGGGGCGGAGGCTGTGGGGGTGGGCTCGGCGGCCGGAGGTTGGCCGGAAGCGGCCAGCATGTCGCCCAGCTCGCTGTCGCTCATCCTGCCGATGCTGTCGAGGGGCTCGTCCACGAAGCTGTCGTCGGGGAGGCTCAGGGCCGCACGGGCCAACGCGTCTGCGGTGAGCTTCTCGACTTCGGGGGTGCGGGGAGGCGGGTAGGAGACCTCGAAGAGGTTGTTGCCCACCATCACCTCGTCGCTCGGAAGCAGGTCGAGATGGCGCAGGCCCTTGTCGTCACGCGAGGGGTGCAGGGCGAAGACATCGCTGCCGCGACGGACGTAGCTGAAGCAGTGCCGCGCCAGGTTGCGCAGCATGGGCTCGCCCTCGAGATCGATCTCGGCGTGGAGCGAGGCCACCATGATGGAGTCGTTGTAGAAGCGGCTCTTGGGGATGTCGCCCGTACGCGAGCGGATGAAGTCACCCTCGCCAAGGTCCATGCGCCAGCAGAGGTTGTCGTTGTGGGGTTCGTCGGGCAGACGGACCTTGCAGCGCCGATCGCGGCCGATCCGGTAGACCGTGCCGAAGACCAGGTAGGTGCTGCCCGCGGTGCGCCTGATCTCCCCGAGATAGGGCCAGCCTTCGGCGGCCACACCGGCGAGATCACGGTACTCGAGCAGCTGGTTGCCCACACGGATCTCGAGCTCGCCCCGCAGCCGGACGGCCTTGTCGATGGGCGCGGGCCGACCGGCCAGGAGCACCCGCTCGGTGCGGGCCACGAAGTAGACCTTGTCCTCGCGCACCTGGAACAGGGCTTCCGGATCGGGGAGCGATGTGCCCAGCTGGCCGCTGCGGCTCACGAACACGTCGTAGCCTTCCATGAAGACCGAGAAGTGCACCCGCTGCAGCAGCGCGCCGCGCTCCTTGAGGGTGAAGATGCGCTCCTCCACTGCATCGGGGACGATAGTGTGGTGCCAGCGATCCCCCGAGCCACGGATGGCGCCCGTGATCCGCGGCTTGCCTCTGGGCTGCACCTCGAGCTTGGGGCTCGGACCACCGGAGGACCTCGGACGGGCCTTGGCCCCGGGCTCGAAGTCGTCGGCGCTGCGACCCGCCAGGCGCACGGCGGCGGGCTTCGCGGCGGTCTTGGCGGCAGCATTGGGCTCGACCGCCGGTTCGGCGGCGGGCTCGGGATCGTCGACACGGGTGACCGACGGACCCTCGGGTCGGGCGGCGGGCTTGCTGGCCTTGGACAGCTCGGGCTCGGGCGCTGCGGGCTCGCTGGTCTGATCGCGAAGGAAGGTGTCGACCACACCCAGCACCAGGAAGGCGACGGCGGTGCCACCGCGCTCGGTGACCGCCAGCACCGAGGGCCCCTCGGCCGACTGCACAGAGCCCACCTCGAAGCGGTGCTGATAGTCGGGGTTGATCACGTGGACGAGCGAGCCATCGGGGTACTGCTGCAGCTGATAGAGGGCCGGCGCCTCGAGGGACTCGTGGGCGAAGTTGTCCAGCCAGTGGTTGCCGAGGGTGTAGCAGAGCTGGTCGGAGTAGAGCATCCCGACCTTGCGGTAGCCCTCCCATGCACCAGGAACGTTCAGGTGAACCGCGAGCACGGGGGAGGAGGTGCCCGAGGGGCCTCGATAGGCGTTGGGCAGCAGCGCGGTGACGAACTGGCCGGGCTCGAGGCCGATGCTGTGACCGCGAAGGGGCTCGGAGCCATCGGCGACCAGCTCGATCCGGAAGCCCCGTTCGGGGAAGACCGGGTTGAACTGGGTCTGCTTGCGCCACTCGTCGAGGTAGTCCCCGAGGGTCTCGGCCGAGTCCTGCCGCCAGAAGTCCCCGGTGTCGAGCTCGGCGCGCAGCCAGTCCTCCTTGTTGATCACCACCATGATGTCGGTGAAGCCAGCGACACCGTCGCCCTGCTCGGTGGAGAGATGGTGGAGGAGACCGCCGCGACGGCGTCCACGACTGCTGAGCTCCCACAGGAGATGGGGTTGCTCCACGAGGTCCTCCGCGGTGGTGTGCAGCCGCAGCCTGGAGGCGAAGAAGCCTCCCCTGCCCTGTTCACCGGCGATGAACGATGCGTCGCCACTCAGCCCGCGGGTTCCATCGTTGGAAAAGACGCGGGAGAACCAGTTGCCGAGCTGGGCCATCGAGACTCCACGGAAGGTCATGTTGACCCTAACCAGGCTCGAATGCGCGCACACGAACCCATGATGCAGGACGCGGTCCCCCCGCGCCGCCCGGCCACGGTTATCTTGCGCGTCACCCGTACCACCCATCGGGCCCAGATCCTCACCATGCCTCGCACCCGCCCCAGGCTGCGCCTGGCCCTCGCCATCGTCGGGCTGGTAGCCATCGCAGCCATCGCCGTCAGCATTCCGCGCTTCCTGCCCCACCGCAAGAAGCGCCCGGGCGTGGTTCGGGTGGAGCCTCCCGTCCCCTTCGACGCCGACCGGGTACGGGCCGCCCTCGCCTCGGATCCGCGCATGCCCCTGAGCCTCGAGCACACCGATGTGCTGGTGGCCATGGTCTGCACCTTTCGCCGCGACCGCCTCGAGGCCTATGGCCAGGCTCGGCCCACCTCCCCCTTCCTCCAGCTGGTGTCGGAGCGGGGCTCCACCTTCGAGCACGCCATCGTCCAGAGCCCCTGGACCCGCCCCAGCACCGGCAGCCTGGTGAC
>CAZHIK010000729.1:0-5098 GCA_964532635.1 uncultured Enterobacterales bacterium | reverse complement strand
GGTGTCGGCGTCGGTGTCGGCGTCGGTGTCGGCGTCGGTGTCGGTGTCGGTGTCGGCCGCGGCCGAAGCGGAGTCGTCGACTTCCTTGTCGCCGCAGGCGACGAGCAGACCGAGGCTCAGGAGGGAGGTGAGGAGGAGGAAGCGGTTCATGGTTGACCTCTCTTGCGGTTGATGTGCGGCGACAAGCACCGCGAGTTGCTCGATTGCGGCCTAGTCATCCCAACCAACGGGGGTACCGTCGGGAACGATGTAGGCCTGGTTGGCGGCAGCCTCGTCCGGGAACCGGTCGAGGTCCGATTGGCGGAAGAACCACCCGTCATGGGTGTCGGGGGTCTCGTGGCAGGCATCCGCGCAGGTCCCGCCGCTCTCTGGCGTGGTGCGGCTGGTCCAGCGCTGGATGTTGTGGGGCACCGTGTACTTGAAGGACGGCACGTGGTCGTAGTCGACCAGGTCCTGCTTCGAGCCCCACGGAGCGTAGGTGTCGGGCACGATGGGGATGTGCCGCAGGGGAACGTACTGGTATGGGCGAAGCTCCGGCAGCGGGTTGAGCCCGATCTCGAAGCCCAGCTCCGAAGGCTCGTCCAGGCCCGCGCCGGCGTGACAGCTGGCACAGTGCTTGTAGTCCTGGCTGTGGCAGACGGTGCACGCCAGGGTGCCCATGTGCTTGCTGTGGTAGGCGTTGGACTCGGCGATGTCCTCGTGACAGTCCTCGCAGCGGGGCATCAGATCGCTGTCGTAGCGATGCTCCCCCGAGGCGCTGTGCATCTCCTCGGCCGTGTGGCAGGCCTCGCAGCGCATGCTGGCCAGGTAGTGCACGTCGGCCTGGTAGCCGGGGATGTCCTTGCGGTGCATGCCACGGAACTCGTCACCCACGCGGCTGCCGTGACAGGCGGTGCACTGGTTGATCATGCTCGGCGTAGCGTCGAAGGCGTGGCCGTCGATGAAGCCTCCCTCCACCGAGTCCGGACGGCTGATGTGGCACTGCCCGCAGGACGCGTGGCAGCCGTTGCAGGAGGCCTCGAAGCCCGCCATCATCGCCTCGTCTTGCTCCCAGTCGGGGTTCCCCGAGCGGGTGGCGATCATGGTGCGCTCCCCCAACAGCCGGGCGTGGAACGAGCTGGCGTAGCTGACCACGATCTCGGGGTGGCACTGGGCACAGACCGCCTCGGTTCCCTCGGAGGGATCCACCACGATGCCCTCATGGGCGATGTACTTGTCCTCGGCGGGCTCCACGCCCCCGTGGCAGTAGACGCAGCCCATGGCACCGTGGCTGTTCTCGCCAAAGCTGTCGGGCTCGACCAGGGCTTTTTCCCACGCTTCCAGCGGGGCGACCTCGCCGCCTCAACCCTCGCCGGAGGACTCGCCTCCGTGCTCGCCGGTGTCCTCCGGCTCCTGGGTGGCCTCGAGCAGCTCGGCGTCCTGGTGGCAGTCCAGGCAGCTGAACTCCTCTGGCATCACGTCCGTGTCGGCGTCGGTGTCCGCGTCCGTGTCGGCGTCGGTGTCCGCGTCGGTGTCGGAGTCGGTGTCCGCGTCGGTGTCCGTGTCCACGTCGGTCTCGGACCCGCCGGTGTCACCGGTGTCCTCGGGCTCGTCCTTGCCGCAGCCCGGGGCGCTGACCAGCAGCGCTGCGAGGGCGAGGGGCAGGAGGGAACGAAGGCTGGGGATCATCTACTCCTCCCAGGGAGCATCGGTTTCCAGCCACTCCGGGCGAACGATGACGTTCTTCCGGCGTTCTGGCTGGTGGAAGTAGCGGTAGAGGGGAAGGGCATCGCCGCCGTGGCAGGAGCCGCAGGGTGCCTGCCAGCCCCGACGGCGCAGGCTGTCCACCGCCCCCTCGGGGCCGTGGGTCCAGTGACAGGTGGCGCAGGCCATGGCGCCGGTCTCGCCCGCGGGGACCTCCTGCCCGTGCTCGTCGAACAGGGGCATGGCGCCGAGGGGGTACCAGCGGGCACCCTCGAGACCGAAGATAGGGGTGGGGTGCTCCCAGTCCGCCACCTGGGGCGCGTCCTCGTTGCGGCTCGCGCTGTGGCAGTCCAGGCAGGGCCAGGAGCGCCGGTTGGCCTCGGGGAAGGTGGTGTGGTCGAAGCCGTAGTCGGTGTGCACCGGGTGGCACTCGATGCAGGCGGTCTCCCCGTGACCACCGCGCTCGGCGTCCTCGTGCTGCTCCTCGTGGCAGTCCAGGCAGGCCTCTTCCTTGTCCAGGCCCGGATCGTGGACCTCGTGGCAGCTGGAGCAGGTCATGGGCTCGCCCTCGTGCTCGGCGTCGGCCACCGGATGTCCGAGCACGCCGGGCTCGCAGCCCTCCTCGTAGGCCTCGCCTTCACGGCCGTGGCAGCTCATGCAGCCGTCGGGGTCGCCCTCGCCGGGCACCAACTCCACCCGGGGGCCCACTCCCTCGTGCACACCGTGGCAGTCCCGGCAGGCCGCACGGTCCAGGCCGGTGCCGTGCCCCCGCTGATCGGGATGGCAGCTGGCGCAGCCGCGGTCCGAGGGCTCCTCGCTGTGAACCACGTGGCAGCTCGAGCAGACCACGGAGTCGTCGCGCCCCAGCACCATTCCGCTGTCCCGCAGCCGGGGCAGCAGTCCGGCCTCCACCCTCTCGCCCACGGGATGGTCGGCATCGGAGCCGCGGGTGACCATGCCCTCGTGGCACTCCATGCAGATGTCACCTGCAGTGGGGAAGCGCTGCAGGCTCTCACTGGACGCACCGTGGGAGACGTGGCAGTCCAGGCAGCGCACCCGGTCCAGCTCCGGATCCACCCCCGAAGCCCGGGCCTCGTCAGCGTCCACAGGGCCCACGGGGTGGGGCTCACCGTAGGTCACAGCGCTCGACGACAGCAGCACCAGGCACAGCAGCAGGCGGCTCATCGCTCCACCTCCACCAAGTCCCGGTGGCAGCCCTCGCACAGCTCCTCGGCATCGGTGTCCACCCGCAGGAACACGGCGTCGGGGTTGTCGGGGAACTGGCCGGATCCTGCCAGGGTGTGGGCTGAGTGGCAGGTGCGGCAAGCCAGCTCACCGTCGCGGAGCGGCAGTTGCTCTGGAACCTGCATCTCCTCGGAAGGCGCCTCGTCCAGGGGGTGGCCGTGCATGGACCAGACCGCCCGGCGGGAGTCCTTCACCGCGCCGTCGTGACAGCTCAGGCAGGACTCCGGTCGGCTGACATAGGGCTGCTGTTCGCTGTTGGGAGGGGGGGCCACAAGCTCGGTGCTCAGCCCTCTCTCGAGGGCCGGGAACAGGTTGAGATGGCAGACCGAGCACTCCCGGTCCTTGGAGGACAGGGTCCCGGCACGGACGCCCAGATCGGCCTGCAGCGCCCGTCCCTGCCCCTCACGGATGGCGAAGGAGCGCACCCGCCCCGGCCGGGCCTCCACCACGAACAGGAGGTCGCCCACCACGTCGAGGCCCGTGGGAGTGTCCAGCTTCAGCACCTCACCGGACTCGTTCCGCAGCACGTCTTGCAGGCGCCCCTCGCGGCTGAAGATCTGGATCACGCCCAGGTCACTGTCGCTCACCCAGACCCGCTCCCCGTCCACGGCTACGCCCTTGGGCCGATGCAGCTGGCCGGGATCGATGCCATAGCGGCCAATGGTGCGCAGGTGGCGGCCGTTGCCGGTGAAGGCCTGCACGCGACCGTTGAGCACGTCGCTGACGTAGACGACTCCCTGATCGTCCACATCCACCATGAAGGGGTGGTGCAGCTGCCCGCGGGCCTTGCCGGGCTCGCCGAAGCGTGCGAAGCGACCCCTCGAGGGACTGCCGTGCAGCAGACGGTGGGCGTCGTTGTCCACCACCCACAGCTTCGAGGAGTCCGCGAGCACCGCCAGGCCGGTGGGGTCCACGCCCTCGGCCAGCTGGATGACCCGACCAGCGCCGCTGGGACTCCGCACCACCACCGCGCCCAGGTCGGCGTCGGCGATCCAGAGGGAGCCATCGGCGCTCACGGCCAGGGCCACGGGGTTGCGAAGGTCCACGCCGCCCACTCGCTCGATGCGGATGGCGAGGGCGCCATCGGGGGTGAAGCCCAGCACTCGCCGGTTCACCCCGTCGGCCACCCAGATCCGCTCAGCGCCAGCCGCCACGGCCGTGGGCAGCACCATGGGCCGCTCCCCACCCAGGGTGAAGACAGCCTGGGGCGCGGCTGCGATCACGGTCTCCTGGGCCTGCGCTGCGGCGGGCTCGGCCTGCTGTGCCCAGGCGACGGAGCCCAGGCCCAGCAGCAGCGGCAGCACCCAGCGCAGGGCGGCGATCATGGCTGGACCTCCGCGTCCTCATCGACCGGCGCATCCTCGGCGTAGCCCTCGATCCGCAGCAGGGTGGGCAGGTAGAAGGTCTCACCGCTGGCGGCGGACTCCACCTGGCGCACCACCTCGCTCTCCCGCAGCGCCCTGGCGCGGCTGGTGGTGTACCCCAGGTCCTCGAAGGGCACGAAGCCGGGAGCGTCGCCGTGGCAGCCGCCGCAGTCCGGCTCCTCGGGGACCACGAAGCCGCGATGCACCAGGTCCACGTCGGCCTCGGCGGCTTCGACACCGACGCTGCGCAGGCGCTCCGCGGCGGCCTGCTGATCCGCAGCCAGCTCGAAGACCTCACCGGGCAGACCGATGCGAGCGCTGTACTCACCGTGGTCGTGCAGCAGGATGCCAGCCTGCAGGTCGGCCAGGGTGTGCTCGTGAAGTGGCCCGCCGACACGCGCGCCAGCCAGGGTCTTCCGCCAGTCGATGATCTCCTGGCAGCCGCCCGACTCGGCGTTGGCCTGGTCCAGCAGGTCGAGCAACCGCTCGTGCAGCTCCTCGATGGCATCCTCGTCCACGGGCAAGGGCGCGTCCAGGAGGGCGCGCAGCTGCAGCACCGCGGGCTCGTCCCGCCGCCCATGCTCGTCCAGGTCGACCCAGGCCAGGTTTTCGCCTGATGGCTGCTCGTCGAGGTGACAGACCTGGCAGTCCACGTAGGTGGCGTGCATGTTGAGGAACGCTCGGCTCTCCTTGCTCTCTCCGTGGGGCAGGGCCTGGTGGCAGCCACCCTCGAGGCATCCATTGGCCGCATCGGGGCTGAACCAGGGTGGGATCTGGTGGAAGTGGGCGACCGGGCTGCGCTCGAG
>CAZHIK010000728.1:0-5107 GCA_964532635.1 uncultured Enterobacterales bacterium | reverse complement strand
CCGCTAAGCGCCGCCACGAAGTGGCCTGGGCCTGGCAGCTGCAGCGCAAGCGAGACCGAGTCAGAGCCATCACCCTGCGCGACCCCCGCCGCCGCATCACCGACGCGCGGCTGCGAGCCGACGAATTGGACGCCCAGCTGCGGCGCGCCGCCGCCCTGCACATCGAGCGCGGACGGCGGGCGGTGGAGCTGCGAGCCGCCAAGCTGCAGGCCCTGTCTCCGGTGGCCGTGCTCGAGCGGGGCTACGCCCTCGCCCTGCGGGACGGCGCGGCGCTGCGGGATGCCAGCGAGCTCGAGCCCGGGCAGCTGGTCGAGTTGCGCCTGGCCCGGGGTAGCGCCCAAGCCAGGGTGGAGCGGGTGAAACCACAGGGATAGGCCTATGAGCGAACCCCAGCCCCACGCGCCATGCCCACCAACGTCTCCCAGCCCTACAAGGACGCCGAGAAGCGCTACCGCCAGGCCACCGAACCCGCCGACCAGATCGCCTGCCTCGAGGAGATGCTCAGCCTGATCCCCAAGCACAAGGGGACGGAGAACCTCCAGGCCGACATCAAGTCCAAGCTCTCGAAGCTCCGGAAGCAGCCCAAGAAGAAGGCCACCCGCACCGGCGGCCAGAGCATGAACGTGGACCGCGAAGGCGCGGCTCAGATCACCCTGGCCGGGCCGGGCAATGCGGGCAAGTCGGCCCTGGTCGCCGCGCTCACAAACGCCAAGGCCGAGGTGGCGCCCTACCCGGGCAGCACTCGAGTGCCCCAGCCGGGCATGATGATGTTCCAGGACGTGGGCTTCCAGCTGGTGGATCTGCCCCCCATCACCCGCGACTACAACGAGCACTGGCTCTTCGACGCCTATCGCCGGGCCGACATGGTCTGGCTGGTTCTAAGAGCCGACAAGCCCCTGTCGGGCTGGGAGCTGGTGCACGAATTCCTCGAGCAGAAGCGCATCCATCTCTACCCTGCCTTCACCGAGCAGCCGGAAGAGCTGGACTGGGCCTGGGTGCCCCAGCCCACCATCCTGGTCATCACCGGCTCGGACATGCCCGACGCCGAGGAGAACCTCGAGATCATGCACGAACTCGTGGATGTCCCCTACCCCGTGCACCTCTGCTCCACGGTCACTGGAGAAGGCATGGACGAGCTGAGGGAGCTGACCTTCCGCGCCGCTGGCATCATCCGCGTCTACACCAAGCAGCCGGGCAAAGACGCCGACATGGACCGACCCTTCACGGTCCCGACCGGCTGCACCGTCGAAGAGCTGGCCTACCGGATCCACAAAGACCTGGCCAAGACGATGCGCAGCGCCCGCATCTGGGGCTCCGGCGCCTTCGACGGCCAGACCGTCAACCGCAGCCACGTGCTGCAGGACCGCGACATCCTGGAGCTGAAGGCCTGATGCCCTTTCCCTTCCAGGCCGTGCTGGTGCTGGGCAAGGCCGTGGGACAGGATGCAGAGCGCTGCCACGCCGAGCTGCGCGCCCGGGCCGCGGCCGCCTCGGCCGCCTACCGCGCTGGAGCCCGCACCGTGCTGAACCTGGAGGCCAAGCTGCGTCGCCAGGAGCAGGCCGGCAGCGACATCGTGGCCGAGTACCTGGACGCTCTGGGCGTCTCCGCCAGCGACATCGTGCTGCGCCAGACCTCCCGCTCCACCCGCGACGAGGCCGTCCAGGCGGCCGCCCTCGTGGAGCAGCTCGGGCTCGCCCCCCTGCTGGTGATCACATCCGCCTACCACGTGCCCCGCGCCCGGCGGATCTTCGAGGACGTGCTGGGTCCCCAGCAAGTGAGTGTCCACGGCACCATGGCCCCGTACGCCCTGGCCAACCCGACCGAGCGAGCCTGGATCCTCGCGGGTGAGCCCACGATCGGCACCATGCGGCGCGAACGGCGCGTGGAGCGCGGGCTGCTGGCGGCCGAGGCCTCCCTGAGGATGTTGCCCGCAGGCCTGCGCTGGCGGCTGGAGTCCTGGGCCGGCACCCTGTGGCGCGGCTGACCGAAAAGTGCGGGCAGGCGGCGCACGCGCAGGCTAGTCTCGGACGATGTCCCATCCCCCTGCCATGCCCGGCAGCTACATGGTGCTCGAGACCACGGGCACCTGCAACCTGGACTGCGTGCACTGCGACCGCTCGAGCATCCCGCCGGTGGGCCGCGACGAGCAGTGCTACGGCGGCTCGTTCCTGGACCTGGGCGTGGCCGAGCGGCTGATGGAGGACCTGGGGACCTTCGGGGCCCGCTTCCAGACCCTGATCCTCTTCTGGCTCGGCGATCCTCTGCTGCATCCCCACTTCGCACAGCTCTACCCCATGCTGCTGCGGCTGAACGACCGCCACGATGTGTTTCAGAAGATCGAGCTGCACACCAACGCCGTGGCCCTCGAACCCGCCCTGGCCCGGGTGGCGCTCAACCAGGCCCAGACGCCCCAGGTCTGGCACCTCACCATGGACGCCGCCCACCGACACACCTACCGACGCATCAAGGGCCGCGACCACTTCCGCGCCGTGGAGCGCAACGTCGAGCGGCTCATCGCCCTCAAGGGGGAGCTGGGCGCCACCTGGCCCCGCATCGTGCTGCAGTTCATCGTCAGCGACCGCAACGCCGACGAGGCCGATCTGTTCCGCGCTCGCTGGTCACGCAAGCTGCTACGCGCAGGGCAGCGGGTCACCACCGCCGCGGGCCACGTGCCCGGTGGCGAGGGTGACGAGGCCGTGATCTTCCTGCGCCAGCTCGACCGCCCCCCCCCCGAAGACCAGTCCTTGCTGATGCTAGGGCGCCCCCCCGGAGCTACACGCTTTCCGCACACGACCCTCACCGGCGACGCCGCCCCGGCCCAGGTCCAGGCCCACAACCCCAGGCCCTGCAGCGGCTTCTGGAAGTCCCCGGTGGTGCGCTGGAACGGCGACGTCACCGTGTGCACCCGCGACGCGGGCCTCGAGATGAGCCTGGGTGACATCGGGCAGTCCAGCTTCACCGACCTGTGGTGGGGCCCCCAGGCCGAACAGCGCCGGAGCAGGGTGGCCGAAGGCGACTACAGCGAGCTGCCCCTGTGCGGCGACTGCTTCATCCCCCGCTCCGCCAACTACACCGGCATCGACCCCCTCGAGATCCAGCGCCATGCCCGCTGGGCCGCGTCGCGCAGCGACCGCGACAGCTCGGAGAGCCCATGAGACCCGTGCCAGCCCGGCTGAAGCAGGCCGCCGAGTGGGCCCGCCTGCGTCCGGCCCCCGGCCCGCCCACCCAGGTCCACGTCTCGGTCACCGACCGCTGCAACCTGCCCTGCGTGCACTGCGCCATCCACCGCAAGAAGACCGTGGACCTGCCTACGGACGTGTGGCTGCGCTTCTTCGACGATGTGTCGGGCTGGCTCGGCTCCGAGGTGGGCGTCAACTTCGCCGGTGGTGAGCCCTTGCTGAGAAAAGATCTCGAGCAGCTCATCGCCTACGCGGTGGCCAAGGGCTTCACCACCACCTTCAACACCAACGGCTGGTTGCTCACCGAGCAGCGCTGCGCCAGCATCGCGGCCTCCGGAGTGAGCATCGTCTATGTGTCACTCGATGGCACCGACGCCGACCTGGTGGACCGCACCCGCAACCGCCACGGCGCCTTCCAGCGCGCGGTGGACGGCATCGAGCACCTCCGGAACATCGAGGACGGCCCCCAGGTCATCGTGGCCTGCATCCTCCACGGTCAGAACGCGCCACAGATCCCCGATCTGATCGAGTTCGTGCGCGAGCGGGAGATCCAGCTGGTGATACAGCCGCTGTATCAGACCTTCGACGAGCCCTACGATCCCACCTGGCACAAGCGCTCCGAGCTGTGGCCCCGGGACCTCGCGCCCCTGGACGCCGCCATCGACGCGCTCATCGCCGAGCGCCAGGTCTGGGGCCCGGTCTGCAACCCCATCGCCCAGCTCGAGGGCATCCGGCGCTACTTCCATGCCCCCGATGTGCACAACGGGCTCGCGTGCCGGGCCGGCCACAGCGATCTCGCCGTGGACGCCCAGGGTGAGCTGCGCCTGTGCTTCATGCTCGATCCCATCGGCAACATCACCGACCGCCGCCGCACCGAGCGCGCCTGGACCCACCCCAAGGCCCTGCACCGCCGCTGGCAGGTGGCCCACTGCGATCGGCCCTGCAACCTGCTGAACTGCAACTTCGAGGGGGTCGGGGAGCAATAGCCCCCCGACGCCCGCCGGTGAGCCGAGCCGGCATTCAATACACGATGTCATAGCCGTATGAGGTCGTTCCGCTGGTGCCTCCAACGTACACAGCGCTTCCGTGGGCGACATCGCCGGAGGCGCCACCGACCGCCACGCCGTAGGCGCTGGCCGAGACCGCGTTGTCGTAGCCACCGACGACGACGGTGCCGTAGAGACCGCCTGCGTAGCCGTAGGTGCCACCCACGACCACGCTGTCACTCGACGCGGCCTCGCCCTGGAAGCCACCGACCGTCGCCGTGTAGTCGCCGCTGGCGGTGTTGTTGTAGCCGGCGACCTGCCCGGTGTAGCTGCCCGTAGCCTGGTTGTCGTAGCCGCCAAGAATGCTCGAGGAAGCACCCGATGCGTCGTTGGAGTAGCCGCCGGAGACGCTGGCGTAGTCAACACTGGCCACGCCGCGCTGCCCACCGCTCACCGACGCATAGGCGCCGCTGATGGTGTTGTTGTACCCGGCCACCAGGCCGCCGTAGCTGCTGTAGCTGTGGGAGGTGCCGATCACCAGGTTGTGGCTACCGGACTTGTCATCGCCCGCACTCTCGTCGTAGCCGATGATGAGGTTGCCGACGCCGTTCACGCTGCCATCCGTGGAGCCCGATCCGGACTGCACCAGCAGGTTGGCGCCGGTGAACACGACCTCGTCGGTGGTGGTGTCGACGTCCAGATAGGTCAGCAGGTCCTCGAGGATGGGGTCCACGCTGTCGGTTGTGTAGCCCAGCGAGGTCACCCAGCTCTCGGTGGCGTAGCCGGACAGATCCGACGCCGTCAGGTAGCTGCTGTGGTCCACGGCTGCGATGGCGCTGCTCACCCAGCTCTCGGTGGCGTAGCCGGACAGATCCGACGCCGTGAGGTAGGCGCTGTGATCGGCGTTGATGAGATGGCCGCGCAGTGCCAGCGCGCCAAGCA
>CAZHIK010000727.1:0-5110 GCA_964532635.1 uncultured Enterobacterales bacterium | reverse complement strand
GTCACGCTCATCTGGTGGACCTCCTCGGAGCCCGCCGAGCACAGCGAATCCAACGAACTGGCCCAAATCACCGACGAAGAAGCGAGCGCCGAACGGGTACCCGAGCCGCTCGACACCATGCACAAGCAGCAGGAGCCTGGACAAGCAGACCGTAGGGGAGCAGTTCATGTGCTCCCGCACGACCCCCCAGCGCTCCTGGAGGACGTGAAGTCCTCCCCTGGGTTGGCCATCACCGAGCCCCGGGAGGACGTGAAGCCCTCCCCTGGGTTGGCCGTTACCGAGTCCTCGCCCCGGGACACGCCACTCCACGAACGCCTGCACTCCCCCGCGCAGGTCACCGAGCGCAGCCCTCTCCCCAGCCTGACCCTCAGCTACCAGGGGCACGGAACACTGGCGGGCCCCCGCACCGCGCCCCGCCTGGGCTGGGAGAACGGTCGTCTCGAGGTGGACCTGGAGCCCGACACGGTCGAGGACCTGGTGGTCCAGACCCGCGAAGCACTGATTCGCGTCGTGGGCACTCGCTTCACCGTCACCCGCGACGGTCCGAGCACCGTCGTGCGGGTGCACGAAGGCCTGGTGGAGGTACGCTGCGCAGCGGGCACCGGAGCCGACCTGCGGACCGACCAGACACACCGCTGCGGCCCAGCCTCCGAGGCCGGCTGGCTGGCCCTGGCCCAGCAACTCCGAGCCGAGCCGGAACCCGCACTGCAGGCCGTCGAGGCCGGCTTGATGGTCGCCGAGCCCCAGGGCGTGGTCGCCACCGAACTGCTGGTGCTGCGAGCCCAGTTGCTGGCCGACGCCGGGCAGCACGAGCCAGCCCTCGAGGCCGTCCTCACCGCGCTGAACCGCCCCCATGCCCACCGCCGCACCCAGTTGCTCGAGCTGGGCAGAGCCCTGGCAGCCGCCCTGGGGGACGCGCGTGCCCTGGAGAAGCTCAGCACCGAGAGTGATCGATCCACACCCGAACCCGGACCTGTCCGGCAGATGCCCCGGGAGGACCCATGAAGCCGCTGCTGCTCCTGCTCACCCTCACCGCCTGCTACCCCCTGCGCGTGAAGCTCGACGACGACAGCGGGACCACCGACAGCCCCGCTCTGGACACCGACACCGACACCGACACCGACACGGACACGGACACGGACACCGACACCGACGCCGACACGGACATCGAGTGCAACGCTGAGGCCTTCTCCGTACGCGTGGCGGGGTACTTCGACGCCCGCTTCGACGCTCCGACAAGCCTGCCGCTGGTGGAAGATCTGGACGGCGACGGCGACGCCGATCTCGCCTTGCTCGTGGGCTCGGAGCTGCGTGTATTCCTGGGCGCCGGCGACTTCGCCTTCGATCCCCTCGAGCCCCAGGACCTCGGCGAGGCCCCCCTCACCCTGGCCCTGACCGGCGCCGGCCACGACGGTCACTCCGACCTGACCCTGCTGGCCGAGGACGGCACGGTCTCACATATGGCCGGCCTGGGGGATGGGACCTTTGGCGAACCCGAGCCGTTCTGCCAGGTCGAGTGCGACGGCCCCATCGACTTCGCGATGGAGGATCTCGATGGTGACGGCGAGCACGACGCTTTCGTGATCTGCGAGGACGGTGAGTGGACGGCCGTCCTCAGCGCCGGCTCCGGCTCGATGATCATCGACCAGGAGGACACTGACTTCGACCAACTCCTGTTGGGAGACGTGGACGCCGACGGCGACCTCGACGCCGTGCTAGGTGGTCGCCAGCACAAGTCCAACCACCTGCTGCGCAACGATGGAGCCGGCAGGTTCACCCGCGAGGAGATCTGGCTGTACCAGGCCGCCACCCTGCTCACGATGGGCGACCTGGACGGCGACGGCGACCTGGACCTGGCCGCGAGCCACCACGAGGAGAACGACCTGCTGTGGCTCGAAAACGACGGCACCGGCGCCTTCACCACCCGCACCATCGAGGTGTGGGACGACACCTGGGACAACAGCTACAAGGTGCCCGACAGCCTGCACATCGCCGATCTGGACGGGGACGGCTTCGCAGAGCTGGTCAACGGCTCCCGTCAGTCCACCTTCATCCGCGCGGGTAGCGCGGAGGGACCGTCGACCGAGGTCACCGATTGGACCCAGGACTGGATCCAGGAGCTGGGCGCCATGGCCCTGGTGGACCTGGACTGCGACGATGTGCTCGACGCCATCGTGGCCGACGAGGACGGCTGGCTCTCCTTGCGTCGCGGCCGGGGCGACAGCAGCTTCGTGACCCCATCGGCGTACTACGTCAGCGGCCACAACCTCGAGGGCTACGACCTGGCAGACCTCGACGGCGACGGCGACCTCGACCTGGTGGTGTCGGACGACAACGACTTCGAGCTGTACCTGGACCACAACGGGGACGGCCAGATGGTGGTGAGCGCCAACTGGGAGCACGACGATGGCTCGTACACCACCGACCTGACCCACTTCGCCGTGGACGATCTCGACGGTGATGGGGACGTCGATATCGTGGTGGGCAACACCTACTACCGCGACGAGATCATCACCCTGCTGTTGGACGGCGCGGGGGGCTTCGACGAGGTGATCATCGAGCAGCTCACCGAGCGGGTGCGATCCGCATCCGACCTGGAGCTGGCCGACCTGGATGGCGACGGCGACCTTGACGTGGTCTGCGACGTGCACGCCGAGGAGCTGGTGCGAAGCCTGCTCAACGACGGCACGGGGCGCTTCACCACCCACTGGGACCTGGAGACCAGCGAGCCCATCGGCTGGTTGGGCCTGGGGGACTTCGCAGGCGCCGGCCAGGTGGACCTGGCCATGACCGTGGGCGACGCCGAAGTGCTCGACGTCCTGCCCGGGGACAGTGCTGGCAGCTTCGGCAACTCATCCCAGGTCCCCATCACGACCGACACGGTCTTCCAGGGGGTGGCCGACCTGGACGGCGATGGGCTGGACGACCTGATC
This sequence comes from uncultured Enterobacterales bacterium, assembly GCA_964532635.1. Lineage (GTDB taxonomy): Bacteria > Myxococcota_A > UBA796 > UBA796 > JAFGLY01 > CALDOK01. The sequence goes on along the minus strand of CAZHIK010000727.1, from coordinate 2,177 downwards.
ACCACGAGCCGGAACCAGCGGAGCCTGTTCCTGCTGCTCAACCGCGGCGGGGGGAGCTTCGAGACCCTCGAGACCGTGGAGGAGCTGGGTCCCGACGATGAGGCCGGCATCGCCGTGGGCGACATCGACCGCGACGGCTACCTCGACCTGGTGCTGCTGGACGAGTGGGGCGACCGCCGCTGGCACTGGGTCCGGGGCGACGGTACCGGCGCCTTCACCGACGCCGGCGTCTTCCCGGTGCCCGGCGGCGAAGGCGACCAGCCCCTGCTGGCCGACCAGGACGGCGACGGCTTCCTGGACCTGGCGGTGCGCCTCGACACCGACGGCGACGAGGCGGTGGGAATCCTCTACAACCCCTGCGGCGGCCGATAGCCCCGCTCACGGCAGCTCGTAGAGCAGAATCCCGTACCGCCCCACCTCCCGAAACCCGATGGCCTCGTAGGCCCGGCGAGCAGGATTCTGGGGTTCGGTGAAGAGCACGGCCCGGGGCACCCCCCGGCTGCGGGCGTAGACCAACGAACCCGCCACGCAGGCCCGGGCGAAGCCCTGCCGGCGCAGGGCCGGGGGTGTGAAGACCCCACCGATCTGTACGCACTCGGGCACGGCGGCGTTGAAGCCGGACATGGCCACGGGCTCGTCGTCCCGCAGCAGCAGGAAGATGCGCCGCTCGGCGATGCCCTCGCGCACCCGCTTGCGCCAGCTGCGCTCCACCCTCGGGCCGCTGTCCGCGCCCAGGGTCTCGCGGTGGTAGGCGATCCCCCAGCGCACCAGCAGCTCCACATCCGAATCGACAGGAAAGACGCACTGCAGCCGCCCGGCGAGCAGGGGCTCGGGCGGTGTCAGCCGCTCGATCTCGAGGTCGTAGAGCACCTCGCCGACATCCACCAGGGGCTCGCTGCGAGGGGAACGGGGATGCTCCCGCGCCGCGACCACCTGGGCCCGCGGTCCGACGAAGCCCATCACCCGGTAGTCCCGCGGCTCCTTGGCCAGGTACTCGAGCAGCAGCGGCAGACAGCCCGGCGCCTGCAGCACCACGTTGCCCAAGCGCAGGTGGGCCACCACCCCCTGAAGTTCGCCGCGGAGGAGCGCCCCCAGCCACACCCCGCTGGTGCGATCCTCGCCCGGCCCGAGCCCCGAGCGGTGCAGGGCAGCCCGCAGGAACATGGAGCTGGCGGCGTGCTTGGCCAGGAAGGCGCGCACCACAGGCTCGTGCTCGGGGCCGAGGCGCTGGACGATCACGAGCGCGTCCGCCGGGCCAGATCGGGCAAGGGGCCCAGGTCCACCTGGCCCACCCGCACGATGCGCTCCACCATGGCCTCGCCGACCCGCGCCAGCTCCACCAGCCCGTCCATGCGCTGGGCCATCAGGATGCTCTCGGCCTTCTCGCCGCCGGTGGCGTCGGACGGGGGCTCCCGCAGCAGGTCAGCGGCTCGCCCCAGGTGCTCGATGGCGGTGCGCACCTTGCGCAGCTCGCGCTGCTCCAGCACCCGGGTGATCATGGCCTGCACGTCGGTCTCGGCCACGTAGAAGCGCCGTCGATCCCGGGGAACGTGCTGACGGTGCACCACGCCCCAGCCTTCGAGCTCCCCCAGGGTCATGCTGACCATGCCCATGCTCAGGCCGGTGGCCTCCACCAGCTCGTCCTGGGCCATGGGGCGGCGGTGCATGTACAGCACGGTCCACAGCACACCCATGGAACGCTTGAAGCCCCAGAACGCCATCAGGTCGCCGATGGTCTCGGCGGCCAGATCGATGGCTTCGTCGCGGGGCTCGGGGCTCATGGGATCTCCTGCGGTCCTGTAGCCCGCGGGGGCCCCGGAGAGCACGCCGCCGCGGGCCGCCGTCAAGCCAGCAACACCGCAGCGATCACACCCAACAGGGTCAGAGCTGCCGCCACCAGCTGGTGCTGCACCGTGGCCGCGCAGGCGCCGACCACCCCGTCGTCCTCGGCGTGGGCCCAGACCACCCGGGTGGCCTGGACCACCAGGGGCAGGGCCAGCAGCGAGGCCAGGGCCGCCCAGGGCAGCAGACCGAAGACCGCCAGCAGCACCGTGGACAGGTGACCCAGCCCCAGCAGGATCGGCCGACCCGGACGCGCTCCCCGCCGGCCCAGGGTGGCCACCAGGTTCCACTTCCCGGCTGCGCGATCACCCGCGCAGTCCGGGATCTGGTTGACC
>CAZHIK010000726.1:0-5119 GCA_964532635.1 uncultured Enterobacterales bacterium | reverse complement strand
GTCCTCGTCGGGGGTCGGGCAGGCGCCTCCCTGCACCAGCAGGTCGGGCTCGTTGTCCTCCCAGGTGTTGCCCTCCAGCATGGCGCTGGCGTCATCCAGCAGCACGCCCGCTCCGGCGTTTCCCCGCAGGGTGTTGCCCACCAGCGCCAGGCCCGAGCTGCCGTCCCAGGCCGCCACCGATCTCGCGTACACACCGTCACCGCAGCGCTGCCCCGCACCGAAGGCCTCCCCCCGGCTGTCCTCGATGAGGTTGTCCTCCAGCAGGAAGCTCCCCTCCCCTGTGAGCCAGATCCCCGCGACGAGGTTGTCCGAGATGCTGCAGTCGAGCAACGACAAGGCGGGAGGGACGATGCCCGCGCTCATGGCCGCGTACACGCCGACACCTCCGCCGAGGTTCACGCTCTCTCCCACAGCCGAGATCACGGTGGAGTCCAGCTCCAGCTCCCCCCCGACCACGACCACGGCCCCGGCGAACTCTTCATCGGAGATCTCGCACCCGGAGCAGACCAGCCGCGAGCCGGGCTGCGTGACGAAGATGGCGGGCCCCTCGTTGCCCTGCGAGCGGAGGCCCGAGCAGGTGATCGAGGCTCCTCGCTGGCACTCGATCCCCGCCGCGGTCATGCCGCGCTCGTCCCAGCTCGCCATCGTCCCGGCGACGAGGCAGTCGCGGAGGACGACCTCGGTGCCCACGTTCGCCGCCAGTACACCAACCGCGGTGCTGTCCAGGATCGCACACCCGTCCAGCACAACGGAGGCATGGTCGTTGGCCTCGAGCCCGTAGCCGCCGTTGAGATCTCCGTTGGGCCTGGTGTCCCGAAGCACGCAGTCCCGCAGGGATACCTGGACCCCCTCCCCTTCGGCCAGCACCCCAGCGGTCGCGCTCCGCACGAAGCGGCACCCCTCCGCCGCCAGCGCCCCTCCGCCGAAGACCTGAGCTCCGAAGCCTCCATTCCCGACAGCGTTGAAGAGGGTGTCGCTGACCTCGGTGTCTCTCGCCTCGACCCTGGTGCTCAAACCATTGATGGTGAGACCGACCTTCGCGCTCCCTCGAATGAGGCACCCTTCGATGCTCCCGTGGGAGCCGCTGTTCGTCATGATGGCGTGCCCGTACGCCCCGTTGCCATCCGCCACGGTGTCCTGAACGATGCAGTCGAGCATCGTCAGCCGTGTGCCAGGGTCCGACGCGGCGGCTCCGGCGAAGGCGTTGCCGGACAACGCACAGCGCTCCAGCGTGAGCGAGGCGCCATCATCCGCCTCCACACCGTTTCCGAACTCGCCGGAAGCTTCGGGGCACTGATCCCGCACGGAGCAGTCACGGAGGAGGGCTTCGGAACCGGCCCCCCGGATCCACAAGCCCACCGAGGTGTTGTCCGAAAACGTGCAGCGGTCGGCCTCGAAGATCGCCCCATCCGAGACATGGACCCCGAAGCCGTACCCCTCGTCATCGGGGCGCGTGCCCCGTACCGTGGTGCGCGTGAGGGTGACCGTGGTCGCCCCATCACTGACCACCATCCCATAGCCCGAGCTCGACTCCACCAAGGAGTCGACGATGTCCACGACCGACCTCCTGTTGACGCTGGCGCTGTAGATCCAGATCCCCGCCACCGACGAGCCGGACACCAACACATCCTCCATACGAACTGGCCCCGATCTCACCAGCACACCCACCCGCGGTGCTCCCCGAAGGGTCAGGCCCGACAGCTCCACCGGGCCGTACCGACTGTCGATGTTGACACCCGAGCTCTCCTCGTCCCCCACGCTCGCGTCCAGCGTGACCAGCTCACGACATCGCCCGGCGATCTGCACGTTCGAGTGGGCCGAGCTCAGCTCCAAGGTCTCCGGGTAGGTCCCCGCTGCCACCGCGACCAGGCCACCACCCCGGCTGCCTGCCAGACCCAGCGCGGACTGGATGCTGCGCAGCGGGGCCCCGGCCGTACCTTCGCCGCCCCCGTCCGCCGCGATGTCCACGTAGACGGTCGCCTCGTCCACTGGCAGGTCGCCCCAGGTTCCACTCCCGCAGGACTCGGGCACGCTGGCGCCTCCGTCTTCGCGGTGCGTAGACGCGTCGCGGGCGCAGGCGCAGGCCAGCAGCAGGAAGGCATGTGAACAGGCCGCAGTCACCCAGAGCGCGAGGGAGTGATGCACGTGCTAGCCCACGAAGCGCAGGCCCAGGTGCAGGGTCACCCAGGCGCTCACGGGCACCAGCAGCCCCAGCATGAAGGTCCCCAGCCGCGGCGGCAGGCGCAGCAGCAGCGCGATCCCCAGGGGTGTGAGACACAGGGCCGCGACGGCGGTCACGTCCCAGTCGCCTGGGTAGCGATACCACGACTCCCAGGAGGCCCACAGCAGAGCGGTGCCAGCGGTCCCCGCCGCCAGGAAGGCCACCGGGCCCGCGGGGCGACGGCGCAGCAACAGCAGCCCCACCAGCCCCAGGGGGACCGCCAGGAGGGCAGCGGGTGTGGCCGAGCAGAGCCAGCACCACAGCTCGAGGGGCCAGGACTGCTGGAAGAAGCGCGAAGGACCGAGCACCCCCACGGGGCCGCCGAGCTGGTCCGCCAGGCCCTGCCAATGGAACTCGGGATGCAGCAGCGCCCAGGGGTGCCCGCGGGCGCGGGACGCCACGCTCAAGGCTCGCTCGAGGAGGGCCAGGGGGAGCCAGGCCCCCAGGAAGCCCAGCGCGAAGCCGAGCCCTCGCCAGCGCTTCCTGCCCCTCGAACCCAGAACGACCAGCACCAGTGCGCCGAGCCCGAGGAAGAAGGCGGAGCCGTGGCTGGCGCAGCTCAGTGCGAGGAGGACGCCGGCCAGGGGCCAGTGCCACCCCCTCGCCCCCCCGGTGAGGTGGACTCCGACCCCCAGGTACAGGGGCACCAGACCCAGCATCAGCCCCGTGGACTGGGGGTAGCCCAGCAGCAGCAGCGTGGTGGGTGAGACCAACAGGAGCGTGCAGGCCAGGGTCTGGCGCACGGGCTCGACGTCCCGAGCCAGGGCACGGCCCAGGACCAGCAGCCCGACCAAGCCCAGCAAGCCGCTCAGACGCGCGGCCAGGAAGACGGTGTCCGCACCGTCGAGGGGCGAGAGCGCTCCGACCAGCACGAACCAGAGGTGGCCCAGCATCTCCCCGCCCACGAAGAGCCAGCCGCCTTGTTCCCAGGCCACCGTGTATTCGATGAGGTCATGCCAGGGATCGCCCCTGGCCCGGTCGAAGCGCCAGCACCACGACAGCAGCACCGGCGCGCAGAGGGGCAGGCCCCAAGCCCACCATGCGCGCCGCCGGGCCGCCCAGAGCCCCGAGCCGAGCACCCACAGCACCGCGGCGCCCACTCCCAGGCCCAGGACCGCACCGGGCTGTTCGTCGGGGTGGAAGGCCCAGACAGCCCCGAGGTAGCCCGTGCCTCCACCCAGGGGGAGGGTGGCCAGGCCACACCAGAGGAGGAGCCCCGCGAGCAGGCCCAGCACGGCGAGCCTTCCTGGGTGACCTCTGGCGCTGACCGGGAACACCGACACGAGGAACCTGGGGGCGGCGTGGAAGGTGAGCCTAACGTACCGGCCCCCGGACCGAAGCTCACGGCACCTGCGGGCCGACCCGCGCGAAGCCGGGTAGCTTGGGCACGGATGCCCCTCCCCCCCCGTCGAAGCCAGCTCTCCACGTTCCCATGATGCGCGCACCACCTCCCCTCGCTGCCGCTGTGTCCCTGCTGGGAGCTTGGGGTTGCGTGAAGGATCCGCCGGGTCTCGACACCGGCGCCGGGACCGTCGACACAGCCCCCTCGGCGGACACCGGTGACACAGCCGAGCCTCCGCCCCCGAGCCTCGGCCTGCGCGGCCTGTTGTCAGCGCAGGACTGGAGCCGGGAGGCGGCCCCCCACGGCGACGGAGCTGGTCGGTATCGGATCATCGTGCTGCAGGAGTCCATGGCCCGCATCCTGCCCGACGTCCGGGCCTCGAACCCCGACGCGCGCATCCTGGCCTACCAGAAGGTGGGGGGTATGCGCGCTGACGGTGGCGACAACCCGTCCACGGGCGTCCAGGTCCACGAGGCCGACGGCCTCCACGAGGGGTGGTTCCTGCACGACGCCGCGGGCGAGCGGCTCATCTACTGCGACTACCCCGAGGTCTGGGCCGCCGACATCGGCGATCCCGACTACCAGCAGCGCTGGCTCGACAACGTGCGCGAGCGGCTGCTGCGCGATGGCTTCGACGGCGTGATGATGGACGACGTCAACACCTTCCCGGGCCACTGCCTGGGCTCGCAGGGCACCCCCATCGCCGAGTACGAGACCGACCAGGCCTACGGTGATGCCGTGGTCGAGTTCATGGAGGCGGTAGGGCCAGCCCTCATCGACGCAGGCCTGCTCGTCGCGCCCAACATCGCGCTGAACCCGTGGGAGGATGTGATGCGGGCCCAGGCGCTGGCCATCGCCCCGAACACCACACACGTCACCCGCGAGTACTGGATGCGGTGGGACGACTCGGAGAACTTCACTGGCCCCAACTGGGAGAGCACGCTCACCTTCTACGAAGACGTGGAGGCGCTCGGAGTGGGCTTTCTGGCGCTCACCTACGGCCCGGGCGCCGAGGGGGCTCTCCAGGGGCAGCGCTACGGCCGAGCCAGCTTCCTGCTGGCGTGGGATGGAGAAGCCGACTCCGCCTGGGGCTACCTGGACGATCAGGTGGATCCCTGGACCGACGAGTGGGCCATCGATCCCGGGCTGCCGACAGATAGTCGCCTAGCGGACGGCGTCGGCTGGCGACGGGCCTACACCGGAGGCACGGTGCTGGTGAACGCCGATGAGACCGTGGCCCAGACCTTCTCCCTCGACCTCCCCCACATCGACGGGGACGGGAACCCGACCTCGGAGCTCACGCTGCAGCCGGGCCGGGCGATGGTGCTGGTCCACGCTGACGGCGCGGTGGCTGCCGCCCGCTGACTCGAACCATCAGGGGTAGAAGCTGTCGAAGGACCAGACCGTGATCAAGCGGTAGTCGTCGGGAGCCTGGGTGGACCAGACCACCTCGCTGTCCGGGCTGACCCCGCGCACCACCGGGGTGGGATAGCCCCACTCGGTCAGCGTGTTGCCGTTGGGCAGGCGCTGAGCGTAGCCACCTGAGTTGGCGTAGA
>CAZHIK010000725.1:0-5120 GCA_964532635.1 uncultured Enterobacterales bacterium | reverse complement strand
GGGTGACGATCCGCTACGGGCTCGGCGGATATCACATCCATGATCCGTACGGCCCCCTGTAGTGGTCCAGACAAACGCGGAACAGAAACCGCCGGAAGCATTGGTTTCCCTACGGTATCCACTCCGTCGCGCCCAGGCCCGCCCAGGCCGCCATCGCCGTCCCCCGTCAGCAGCTTCACCCCGTTGTCGTCGAAGGGGACCTTCAGGGTGATGTGCAGCTCCTTGCGGCCCTTCATCTCCATCTGCTCGACAAAGTGCAACACCACCTGGCGCTGGACCCCGAAGGGCAGCTCCCCGAAGCCCTGGTGGAAGGTGTCGGCGAAGTGGCGCAGCTGGGCCAGGTTCTTCTCGATGGCCTGCTCGTAGTAGCTCTCCTGGCGTACTGCGTTGGCCTCTTCCTCCAGGCCCTGGCGCTTCTCCTGCAGCTCCACGATGTGCTGGCGGCAGACCGCCGAGTCCAGGCCGTCACCGATGGCGCGGTAGTAGTTGTCGATGCGATGGTCGATGTCGGCAAGCTTGCCCTCGATGACCTTGGGGGCCGAGGCCCAGGCGCGGCGGCGGGCGTCCAGGCGCTCCCGCACCTTGCGATCCAGCTCGGCCAGGGCCTCGGGGGAGCACAGCCGGGCGCGGATGAGGTCGAGCACCAAGCCCTCCACCCAGTCCCTGTCCAGCGGGAAGGGGCGGCAGACCGAGCGGCCCTGGTTGAGGTAGCCCGAGCAGTAGTAGTGGTAGACGTCGGTGGGCTGGCCACCCCGTCGGGCCTTCCTCACGCCGCGGCGTCCCGAGAAGTTGTTGCCACAGCAGTCGCAGCGGATGAGCCGGGACAGCAGGTAGTTGACGTGGCGGGCCTTGGACCTGGGCTTCCTGAACCCGCGCTTCTTGGCCAGCTCCTGGCGGCGCTCGAAGATCTCCTGGTCCACGATGGCCTCGTGGGAGTCTTTCACCACGATCCAGCGGTCCTCGGGCAGCTCTTCGCGGCCCTCCCTGCCCACCTTGCGTGAGCGGTTCCAGACCGTCTCGCCGATGTAGCTCCGGTTGCGGAGGATGTTGCCGATGGAGCTGTTGCTCCAGTTGCGGCCCCGGGGGGCGCGCACGCCGCGCTCGTTGAGGCGGTTGGCGATGGCGCGCTGGCCCATGCCCTGGTTGCAGGACAGGTCGAAGATCTCCCGCACCACCGCAACCTCTTCCTCGGGGCCGGGCACCAGCCGGGAGTGCTTCTGGCCCCCGGGCGTGGTCACCCGCTCGAGGCGGTACCCGTAGGGCACCCGCCCGCCGTTGAAATGGCCCCGCTCGGCGTTCTCGCGCATCCCCTTGAGGGTCTCGGTGCCCAGGTTCATGCTGTAGAACTGGTTGATCACCTCGATCATGCCTTCGTAGAGGAAGCCCTGGGGCGTCTCGGGGTCGAAGGTCTCAGTGATGGAGCGGACCTGCACCCCGTGTCGGCGCAGCAGGCTCTTGAACATGATGGACTCCTCCCGGTTGCGGGAGAAGCGGTCGAGCTTGTGGACCAGGATGGCCTCCACCGGGTACTTGCGGCAGTAGGCGATCATCTCGCCGAAGCCCGGGCGGCGGCTGGCGGGCGCGTAGGCCGACTCGCCCTCGTCCACGAAGTCCTCGGCGACCGACAGGTCCGGCTGGTCGTCCACCCAGCGGTGCAGGGCCTTGCGCTGGGCGGGGATGGAGATGTCCTTCTGGGCCTGCTCGTCGGACGAGACGCGGCAGTAGGTGACGACCTGGGGCATGGGCTGGCTCCGTGTTGCTGGGTTCTGCTGGAGCGGGAGGCTCCACGAAACGCTCGACTGCAACAAAGGTGCCAAGTCGGGGCTGGTGTCAAGCGGTATCCGGAGGAACCGCTGGCGACGGGGTGAGATGCCCATCGAAGGACCGATATCGTCTGGTCGCGTTGCTCCGGACCTGCCTGATGCGGCCAGGCACGCGCTGCCTTCGGGCCGCCCGGAAGGCGGGTACTGGCTGGCGCGTGGGCTCACGGCTGGCACGCCCTTGGCACACCTTGGCACGGTGGCCAACGGTTCCAGGCTGGTTTTCGCCCGATTCTTGGCACGATCTCGGCACGGTGGGCCGGATTCGGTCCTCTCGGTCGGGTTCAGCGTGGGGCCGAGCAGCTCGTGTTTCTCCTGAAGCAGCCTCGAATGCGGTCATTTCGTCCTGGCATGGTCCTGGCTCTTGCAGCGGGCACACCCTCTCGACCGCCGGTGCCCCATGCAGCCCCCCAGCATCCACGTCCACCACCAGCCCCACCCCGACGCCGAGCAGGCATTCCACACCCTGCTGGACGTGCTGGCCGGGGCCATCGCAGACGACATCTTCGCCAAGGCTCGCGCAGAGCTGCGCACGGCTCCGGCACCGGAGCCCGTCACCCCCGACGAGGCCGATCTGCTGGGCCTGGGGCGCCTCGCGCCTGCAGGGGGGCGACGATGAGCGGTCGAACCCCCGGCTCCACGCTGGTGCTGGTGCCCCACAGCCTGCCCGCGCCCGGCACCCCGGCCTGGCGCGTCCAGGCCTTCCGAGTGCTCACCGACCTGGTGGAGCGGGCGCCGGGCCTCACGGTCGCGGTCTTCGAGAGCCCTGGTGAGCTCCACGCTGCCGTGCGGGAGCTGCCCAAGCTGGAGGTGCCCGTGGTGGTCCACGGTGCCAGCGTGCACGACGCCGCAACCAGGAGCGGCGTGCTGCTCACCAGCCGCGAGGGCGCGGCGGGCCGCCCGGCGCTGCTGCGCTGCGCCCGCACGCTCGTGGTCAGCCGCCTGCCCCTTCCCTGGCCCCGTTCTCCGAGGGCCAGCGCTCCCGCGGGCGAGGATCCCCGCCGCTTCCTGCGCCACGACCTGCCCAGGAGCGCCGAGGCCTTCTGTAGTGTCGTGGTCCCCTTCCTGGCTGCCATCCACGGGCAACAGCGCCTGCTCGTCGTGCTCGATCCCAGGCTGGTGGACCGCCCCTACGGGCGCTGGTTCCTTCGGGCCCTCCATGGACTGCCGCGGTGTCGCAAGCTCGACGAGGCCATCGTCCACCTCTCGGCAGGACCGGGGGGGACGCCATGAAGCCCTCCCTGCAGCTTCGCCCCGTGTTGGAGATGGGCTTGATCAAGGTGGTCGCCACCCTCGAGGACCCCTTCCTGCGTCTGGAGGGCTGGGATCCCGACATGCCCTTGCTCACCGTCGAAGAGGGCGGCGTGCAGCTGGAGTTGGAGTTCGTGAGCGTGGACACCTTCCGGTCCTTCCAGCGCCAGGTCGCCGCATTGCAGCCGCCGGAGGGCGATCATGTCTGAGCACAGCACGACCAGCCGTATCGCGTGTGAACGCCTGCACTCCAGCGTGATGCGCGGGAGTGAGCCGTCCAGTGGCCGGTCCGCCGCAACCAGCCCAGCCTGCCCGCCCCCGAGCCTTCGACCCTGGCTGTCCTGGGTGCTGGCACGGCACGCGAAGCTGGGCGGCATCACCGAGATCCGCGTCCTGCGTCGAGCGGGTGAGCGGACCCACATCTGGTCAGGCTGCTTCGCACCGGAGCACCTGGACGACCTGGTGGCCCTGCTCCAGCCGGTCCAGGCCGAACCTCGGCTGGAGCTGCCCAGGGGAGATCATCCCCGCAATGGCGAGGCCGCCTTCTACTTCTCGCTCCAGGCCGTGCGTCCCGAAGGCGCCGAGGGGCGTGTGGGTCGCCTTCGCCCTTCCCGCGTCACCGCGAAGGACAGCGACATCGCTGCCTACACGGTGTTCGTGGTGGACGTGGACCCCGAGCGCGAACCCCGTGGCGCCTCGGCCACCAATGCGGAGAAGGCCGCTGCTCTGGAGGTGGCCCAGGCCGTCCGCGCCTGGCTCACCGAGCGTGGCGTCGACGCCATGCTGGCGGACAGCGGCAACGGCTGGCACCTGCTGGTTCCCCTGGTGGCGAGCACGGGTGAGGCCGTGGTTCAGGCCGCCAAGGACGCTCACGATCTGCTCAGGCTCCTGCATGCACGCTTCTCCACGCCGGGCGCCAAGGTGGACACCTCCACCTTCAACCCCTCGCGCATCCTGAAGCTCTATGGCACCCGCGCGGTCAAGGGCCAGCCCACGGTGGAGCGACCCCACCGCGACTCGTCGGTGGACCTGCTACGGATTCCGGAGGACGTGGACCTGTCCGCCGTGCTGGCGGGTGAACTCGCGGCCTTCCGCGCCGAGCAGGCGAAGCCTCACACGAAGGCCAGGAGAGCCACGGGCCGCGGCAACCAGCGTCGACGCTCGCCACGGTCTCCGGGAAGCTGGCAGTCATGGCGGGCCGCGGCCCTGGCGGCGTTGCCCCTCGAAGCCGTCTACGGCGAGCTGCTCACGGGCGAGGACGCCGGAGCCGGCTGGCTCCAGTGCCGGGATCCCGAGTCCCCCTCCGGTGACCGCCACCCCTCGGCTGGCGTGGCCGACGGCACGGGCCAGGCTTCACGCGGCTCCTTCCACTCCTTCCGCACCGGCGAGACCCTCAGCGTCTTCGACTTCCTGGTGAGGGACGGTCGGGCGGCCGACTTCCGCGCCGCCTGTGACACCGTGGCCGAGTTGTCGGGTGTCCCGATCCCCGAGCAGGTCCGGCAGGTCGTGGATGGCGCCTCGGTCGTGGAGCGCACCCGCCAGGCGTGGACCGACCTCGAGGACGAGCCCGCCAGGCTGGCCCGGCTTCGAGATGCCATCGCCGCGCTGCTTCGCCTGCCCGCTGCGGAGCGGGAGCCCATGCTCCAGGATCTCCGCGCCCTGGCCGAGATGAAGGCCCGCGTCTTCGACGCCACCGTGGTCGAAGTGCGACAGCGGCTCAAGGACGAGAGCATGGGTGCCCGTCAGGCTCCCCCGCCCCCCGATCCCGGTCGTCCCGTCGTGGACTACGTGATCAACGTCGACACCGTGGCCGGGCTGTTCGACGCGCTCGTGGACGCCGTGGCTCCGAGGCAGCGATTCTTCCGTGCCGAGTGGGACATGGTGTTCGTGCGCCGTGGAGAGGGGCCGGTGGTGCTCACTGATCGCAACCTCGCTGGCTACCTCTCGGCCCTGGTCGAGATTCGGTTCATGAGGACCACCGACGACGGCGTGGTCTTCCTGCGCTACGGCGTGCTGCCCTCGGATCTGGCTCGCGCCTTCGTGTCCGAT
>CAZHIK010000724.1:0-5128 GCA_964532635.1 uncultured Enterobacterales bacterium | reverse complement strand
ATCCGTGGCAATCCGTCGTCGCCCCCCTCCTGGATGCACTGGCCCCGGCGGGGATCGACGTGATCGCCCCTCTGTGCGTCGGCTGGTACAACTGCGGCGAGCCTCCGCAGCTCCACCTGCCCCAGCCAGCGGGGCCCGGTACCCTGGCGGTGCTGGTGGGCAACAGCGTGGCGATGTGGGCCCCTTTCCTCGCGGGGCTGCGGCGCAACGCTGACTTTTTCGAGGATCCGCACCCCCTGGACCGCTGGGTAGAGCGTCGGGTACGGGTCGCAGCCAGCGTGCTCGAGACCCAGCCCGTTGATGTCTTCCACGTCAACGGCCCTGGCAGCCGAGGCTTCTCCTGGCAGCGGGCGGCGGCGGCCACGGGGCTGGTGGCCATGGCTCCCTGTCACCTGGCCATCCACCGTCGGCTGGGCCTGTGGTTCGCGCTGCGGGCGGTGCTGGTGTTCGACCTTCCAGGCCCTGAACAGCCGCAGTGGACCGAGCCCTTCCCCTGCGACAGCTGCAACGCCAGGCCATGCCTGCCCATGCTCGAGCGCGCCCTGGGCCGCGCGGTCGATGGCGCCGAGGCACCCCCGGTGATGGGGGTGCGCCACCACTGGGAGCCCTGGCTGGCCCTGCGCGACGCCTGCCCCGCGGGCCGGGCGTATCGCTACGGCGACCGCCAGATCGCCTACCACTACTCCAAGCAGCGGCGTTGGTTGCTCGAGGAGCTGGAGGCTGGGGGCTGAGCCCTACACCCCAGGCTCGATGGGCCCCGGGGTGTATGCTCTCACCCCAGTTTCGAATCGCACCCGCGCGCCCCCGCATCCCGTCTCGGATCTCCCCATGCGCCTGCTACCCCTCCTGTCCCTGCTCTTCGCCTGCACCCCCAACTTCGAGTCCAAGTGCGACGACGCAATTGACAACGACGCCGACGGCCTCGTGGACTGCGACGATCCCGACTGCATCGCCGAAGGGGAGTGCCCGGAGGGCGACGCCGACACGGACACCGACGCGGACACCGACACGGACGCAGACACCGATACCGATGCCGATACCGACACGGCCCCTTCAGCGGACGCCGATGGCGACGGATTCGACTCGGTCGAGGGCGGTGGAGACGACTGCGATGACAGCGACGCATCCATTCATCCCGACGCCGACGAGTACTGCAACGGCGTGGACGACGACTGTGACGACGCCATCGACGAGGACGACGCGCTGGACGCCACCACCTGGTACGCGGACGACGACGAGGATGGCTACGGGGATCCCGACGACGGCACCACCGCTTGCACCCAGCCCAGCGGCCGCGTGGACAACGACGCGGACTGCGACGACACCGACCTGCTGGTGTCTCCGGACGCGGACGAAGCGCTCGTTGATGCCTGCTTCGATGGGATCGACAACGACTGCGACGCCATGACGGATGCCGCGGACAGCGGCTGTGCTGTCTGTCCCCATTCCTGCACGGAGAATGTGTGCCTCTACGTCGACGGTGTGCTCCAGGCCGAGCAGATCTCGTCCTTCGATGCCGACACCACGGCCGTGGACACCATACGTCTCGGGCGAGCCACCTTCGACGACTTCCTGGTCGGGGTCGATGGAGTGGTCACGGCGGTCGAGACCTTCGACAAGGACACGGGTTGTTTCGCTTCGGGCTCGGTCAGTGGCGGGGACTTCGTCGCTGGCTCGGGGGATGACTGTGGACTGCCCACCTTCGACGGGTCCACTTCGGTGTGGGTCGCGCTCGTGACCGTCCGAGCCGAGTCGGGCAACGCCTACATGAACCTGATGAGCGGTTCTGCCGGTGTGGGAACCTGCTGGGATGAATGGCAGAGCTCACCCTTCCTCAACGACGGCGCTGGGAACTCCGTCTACTTCGTCGATGGTGCTCCTGATGGGAGCGTCGATCACGAAGTGATGATGTGCAGCCGCAACCACTGAGGCTGGCGCCTTGACCGCGCCTACACCCCAGGCTCGATGGGCCCCAGCTCCCAGATTTCCACGTAGTGGCGCCCATCCGAGCCGAACTCGGCGGTGAGCACCCCCCCGCACTTGTCCAGGTGGAGGCGGACGTGGTCCTCGCGGGCGTGGGGCGCGATGTCGCCCCAGGTGTCCACGCGTTCGTACAGGCCGCTGATCAGGGGCACAGGGTCGACATCATCGCAGCCGGGGAAGCACGCTTGCCCCAGCACGGTGATCGCCAGGCCCGTCAGCAGACCCGCTCCCAGCACCATGGCGCTGCGGAGCTTGGCGGCGCGACGGCCGCTGCGGGGGCTCACGGCTCGCTCCGACGGAAGGTCTCACCACCGACGACGTAGCCTTCGCGGTCGTACATCACGATCTCCACGCCATCCCAGTTGGCGCCCAGCTCGTACTCGAGCCGGGGAAATCCGTCGGGGTAGGAGGAGGGCTCGCCGTCCAGGGTGACGGAGACGAAGTGAAGAGGGGCGTGCTCGAGGAGGAGCATACAGCAGGCAATGGCGTCCGTGGCGCGCGCCAGGCCCATCGCCATCACGACGCCAGCCAGAAAGAGCAGGGTGCTGCGCATGGTGTTCTCGTGGGTCCGTGCGCGGCCATTCTCTGCAGGAGGCGTGCCAGGTGGCCGGGGTGCCGTCGTGGTGGGGAACCTCGTGGGTGTAGGGGCTTGCGGGCGGGTCTCAGGGGCCCTCGGATCCCGATCCGGATGTCAGGCTCCCGTGCGGGTGCGCTATCCTCCCATCGACCGCTGACCGGGACCTGCCATGCTCCTCGCCTTCGTCCTCGCCTCGAGCCTCCTGACCCCCGTCGCCCACGCCCAGGACTGGACCCTCCATGGCGGGGTGGTGAGCGGGGAGCAGTTCGACATGGTCCCTGGTCCCACGGGGAGGCTGCACCTCATCACCAGCCGCTACTACGAGCTGGACCGCGACGGTGGGGTGCTGGTGGCCGAAGACGTTGGGGACAGCCAGCAGGGAGGGCTGGACTTTCCGCCTGCCATCGCCGTGAGCGAGGACGGCGCGGTCCACATCGTCACCCGGGAAGGCGGCGACTACGACAGCGGCCACACCATCCGCTACCGCCGCCGCCGCCAGGACGGCAGCTGGGACCGCAGCTACACCGTGGGCTTGCCTCAGAGTCGGAACTACGTGGTGGGTGCGGCGGTGCTGGGCGGGGCGGTGATCCTCTCCTCCACCCAGGCCGGCGACGATGTCTGGGGGGACGTGCACCTGTGGCAAGCGAGTGAGAGCAGCGCCACGCAGCTGGGGAGCATCTCGGGCATCTGGCGCGCCGACTGCGGCACCCGGATGCGCTCCACCGGGGATCGGCTCTTCCTCGCCTCGGGGGTGCCCGATCCCGACGGCCGTGTCTACCTGATGAGCGCGGGCTCCGGTGGCGACTTGGTGGGGACGCTCCAGGCCAGCCTGAGCACCCACAGCTCGGGCTCCGGGCGCAAGGGCTTCGCGGATCTGTACCTTGATGATGGCGGCCGGGCCCACCTCTCCTACGGGGCCTTCGAGCAGGTCTACTACGCGCGCTACGGTGCTGGCGGGTCTCTGCAGACCGGCGACGCACTGGTGGCCTCGGATCTCGGCGAGTGGCACCTGTCCGCGGGCCTGTCGGCCCTTGCGGCGTCGGACGACGGGCAGACGGTGGTGGCGGTGGTGCTGCGCTCCGACGGCAGCCAGTCCGCAGGGGACAGCGACCTGCTCTGGACGATGTCGTCCGATGGCGGCGCTTCCTGGAGCGCGCTGCAGGACCTGGGGGTGAACACCAGCGGGGGAGAGGGCCGCATGACCCCCCGCATGGCCTGGCTCGACCACCGCTTCCTGCTGGTCTACGCCGAGAACTCCAGCGGCGATCTGGCCCTGGCCACCCTGGACATGCCCGACGACGAGCCCGGGGACAGCGACCCGCCGGTGGACGACAGCGAGCCTCTCGGCGACGACACGGGCGACTCCCCCGAGCCCGCCGACACCGACACCTGTGACGCCTGCCCCGGCGATGACGATGACGATCCCGAGGGCTGCGGCTGCGCCGCCCGCTCGCCGGCCACAGCCCTGTGGTGGCTCCCACTGGTGGGGGCAGCCGTCATCAGGCGAAGGCCAGATGTAGGGGAGGACTTCACGTCCTCCCGCTAGTGGCAAATGGCCTGCTGCACGTCGTCGAGTCCGGGCAGGGTCACCGCCACGTAGCGGCTCCCGTAGCGCTCGAGCCGGGCTTCGGGGTTGCAGGTCTCTCCGACGCGCTGCTGCAGCACCGCGACGCTCCCATCGAAGACCCGCTCCTCGATGACCCGCCGCTGGGCCCAGGGCAGCTCGAAGCGGTGCACGCCCTCAACCGAGCCCCTGTAGCGATAGCCCCCGTGCCAGTCGTCCACGAACAGCACCACTGAGCGAGGGCTCTCGTCCGAGACGATCTCGAGGTCGTACGGTCGAGTCCAGCGGACGGACTCGATGTCCATGCGGTCCTTCCGGGCCGCCCGCCGGAGCCAGCCCGCGTCGCGCATGATCTCGCTGATGACGGCATCCTCCAGCTCTGGCTCGAGCACCAGGCGGATGCCTCCCTGCAGGTCGATCCCCAGCGGGATGGGATCGGGGGCCCCCCACGGCGCCGGGACCGACGGCAGGAAGGTCGGCACCAGGGCGTAGATCGAGGCCAGCAGGGCCACCGCGATGGTGAGGAGGCGGAGCTTCATGGGGGGAGGCTAGTCGCAAGGGGAGGGGAGGCAAGTCCTCACAGCCCAACCAGCCGCTTCACCCAGAACATCCCCTGCACCCCCCGCGCGAAGGCGATGGTCGCGAAGCCGTGGGCCAGGGCCGCCTCGATGGGCGGCTTCTCGTGGGTGTAGTAGGTCCAGCAGAAGCGGGTGGTGCCCCAATATTCGAGGAAGATCCCCAGCGCCGCCCCGGCGATGAACAGCAGCAGGTCCCGCCGCGGGCGGGCGCCGAAGACCGCCACCAGCACCATCAGCGCCACCACCACCTGGGAGGCAGGCACGTGGATTCGGATCCACAGGAACTTGGTCATGAGCGCCACGAAGCCCGGGATCACCAGCCAGTAGGCGGGCCAGGCCCGCTCCATGAAGGGCAGGGCGCGGCGCAGCAGGGTGTAGATGCGCACAATGGCCAGGGCCGAGATGGGCCAGGCGGGGAGGATCCAC
>CAZHIK010000723.1:0-5128 GCA_964532635.1 uncultured Enterobacterales bacterium | reverse complement strand
CCATGTCGCCGGTGCCGTCGGGAGAGCCATCATCGACCACAAACAGCGTGGCGTCGGGCAGGGCCTCGAAGACACGCTTGGCGAAGGCCTCGATGTTCTCGGCCTCGTTGTAGGTGGGGGTCACGACTGCGGGTGTGGGCATCACGTCACTCCGGGGGCGAAGTGACCCCTTCTAACGCCGCAGCGGCGGCACGGCGGGCCGCTCCGGGCTCACCGAGGGAGGCCTTGACGGAAGCCAGGTCCTCGACGACCTTCGGATCTGCGGCGGCGGCCAGCAGATCCCGCGCGAGGGCGGCCGGATCGAGGTGCTGGATGTGCTCGGGCACCACCTCACGCCCCGCCAGGATGTTGGGCAGGGCGATGTGGGAGATCCCCCGAACCAGGGCCTTGCCCACCGCGTAGGTGGAGGCGTGGACCCGGTATGCCACCACCATGGGGACCCCCAGGACCGCCAGCTCGAGGGTTGCCGTGCCGCTGGCTACCAAGGCAGCCTGGCAGCTGGTGGCAGCGGGCACGAGGCCTTCCACAACCTCGATCCCGGCGTCGTGGGCCGCGGACGCCACCGCGGGCTCGGCCCCTCGGGCCAGGCCCAGCACGAAGCTGGCCTGCGGCCGCTCCCGACGGACCCGCTCCACAGTCTCGAGGAAGACGGGCAGCAAGCGCTGCAGCTCGTGCTCTCGGGAGCCGGGCAGCAGGGCGAAGCGCTGAGGACGAGGGGCCCGCTCGAGCCCCGCGAGGCGGTCCACCACCGGGTGGCCCACGAAGCGGGCGTCCAACCCGTAGGGCGTGTACAGGGGTGGCTCGAAGGGGAAGAGGCACAGCAGCCTGTCCAGATCGCGAGCCAGGCTCTTGGCGCGACCCGGGCGCCAGGCCCAGACCTGGGGGCTGACGTAGCCCACCGCGGGGATACCCAGGCTGCGGGCGTGGCGAGCCAGGGGAAGGTGGAAGTCCGGGGCGTCCACCGTGATCAGCAGCTCAGGGGGTGTCCCCTGCCCCTCCGGACGCATGGCAGCTCTCACCGCAGCCTGGGCCGAGCGGATGGTGGGGAGCTTGCCGATCACCTCCCACAGGCCGTTGACGCTCAGGTCCTCCACCCGCGCGATGGGTTCCACGCCCGCGGTGCGCATGGCCGGACCCGCCACGCCGCGGGCCCGCACGGTGACCAGCTCACGCATAGCCTCCAGCAGCTCGGCCGCCAGGGCGTCCCCCGAGGCCTCGGCCGCAGAGATGAGCAGCTGCAGCGCGATGGGGCTACTCCTTGGAGGCCGGCTCCGTGGCGGTCCGCTTGGCCTGTGGGACCAGGCTCAGAGCGATGGCCAGGCCGAAGAAACCCGTGACCCACGGGTTGGAGGTGAAGCCTCACGTGGAGTGGCAGCCGATGAACGTGGCGTAGGCGAAGCCCCCACCGAAGCCGATCGCCCCGAAGACGAGCTGACGGATGCGGGTGGACATGGGGGGACTCCTGGTGGGGACGTCAGGCCTGCTCACCCTCGGACTCGGCCTGCTGAGCCTCGAGGTGGGCCTTGATCTTGGCCCGCACCTCGTCCATGTCGAGGGCGCGGACCTGGGTGATGAGATCCTCGAGCACCTCGGCGGGCAGCGCACCGGCTTGCTGGAACACCGCCAGACCATCGCGGAAGACCATGATCGTGGGGATGGAGCGGATCTGGAACATGCCAGCCAGCTCCTGCTGCTCCTCGGTGTTGCACTTGGCGAAGACGATGTCGCCGTGCTGGTCGGCCGCGGCCTCGAAGATCGGTCCGAACATCTTGCAGGGTCCACACCAGGATGCCCAGAAGTCGATGAAGACGATCTTCTCTTCGCCTTCCTGGGGGATGATGGTCTGCTCGAAGGTATCCTTTGTCAGCTCGACGGTGGGCATGTGGGCTCCCGGCAGGGGTCAAGTGGGGAAAGGGAGGGGGGGAACGGTACGCTCGCGCAAAGCGGCCGTCGTCCTGACCATAAGGCGTCGAACCTACACTGGCGAGAGTCGACAGGGGGGGCTGGTGTTACGCACCACCGTCGTCGGAGGGATCCCCGAGGTGCTCTTCGAGGGCCCGCAGGCGCCGAAGCACGCCGGGCAGCTCGCGCAAGGACAGGGCCGCACGACGCCAACTCCGGTGCTCGAAGGCCGGGTAGCCGGTGACCTTTCCGCCGGGCTCCACGTCGCTGGTGACCATGCTACCCGCCCCAACCTGCGCGCCATCCCCGATGTTCAGGTGCCCCAGCACCAGGGTCTTGGCCGCCAGGGTGACAAAGCGCCCAAGCCGCGTGCTGCCGGCGATGGCGGAGTAGGCCACCAACAGGGCGTGCTCCCCGACCCGGACCGCGTGACCGATCTGGACGAGGTTGTCGGCCTTGGTGCCGCGACCCACTCGGGTCTCGCCCAAGGCGGCGCGGTCCACACAGGTGTTGGCGCCCAGCTCCACGTCGCTCTCCACGACGGCCCGGCCCACCTGGGGGATCTTGACGTGTCCCGTTGCGGTGGGCGCAAAGCCGAAGCCCTCGGCACCCACCACGGCGCCGGGGTTGAGCACCACGCGGTCGCCCAGCTCGCAACCATCGCACAGCACGGCGTTGGCCATCAGCACGCAGTCGCGCCCCACCGACGATCCAGCGCCCACGTGGACTCCCGGGTGGACCACCGTGCCCTTCCCCACCACCGCCCCGGGACCGACGTAGGCCAAGGCCCGAATCTCCACGCCTTCGACCACCGCATCGGGGGCTACCACCGCGCTGGGGTGCACCCCTGGCTGCGGAGCGGGAACGGGGTGGAACAGCTCGAGGGCTCGGGCGAAGGCCAGGTAGGGATCGTCCACCCGGATCACCGTGGCGCCCCGGGCCGGTGTGGAGTGATCCACCAGCACTGCGGCTGCGCGGGTGTGGGCCAGGCGGCGTACGTAGCGCCGGTTGCTCACGAAGGACAGGTGCTCGGGCCCAGCATCGTCGACGCCGCGCACACCCACGATCTCGGCCGGCCGCGACGAGGCCTCGGCCGGCTCGATGTGGCCACCGAGCTCGGCGGCCAGCTCCGCCAGGCTCCAGGCGCGCACGCTAGTTGATGGTGTGGCGCGCGTTGTAGCGCTTGATCAGCTCGGCGGTGATGTCGTCGACGCCCTGGTGGAAGACCACGCCGCTCTCGGTGGCCTCGAGCACCAGGTTGTAGCCCTTCTCCTTGCCGATCTCCTCGGCCACCGCGGACAGCTTGCCGAAGAACTCTTCCATCATGGAGAGGTACTGGGTCTGCAGCTCCTGCTCGGCTGTATAGGCGGCCTGCTGGAACTGCATCTGCAACGCCATGAACTCTTCTTCCTTGGCGGCCAGGGCGGCCTCGGAGAGGATGGCGGCCTGGTTGCGGAGCTCGGCCTGCCGGGTGGTCAGGTCCTGCCGCATACGCTCGATGCTGCGCATCTTCTCGTCCCGCACACCCTCGAGGCGAGCCATGGCCGTGGCGCCCTCATCGATCTGGGCCAAGGCCTCCTGGAAGTCGACCACCGCGACCTCGAACTCCGCCATGGCAGTGGCGGGCACGACGAGCAGCAGACAGAACACGAACACGCGGAACAGGGTGGAGCGGGACATGGCGTCTCCAATGACAGGATCGAGTCGGCCCCCCTCATAGCGTTCGGGGGGCAGCATAGCCAGGAAAGGGACGCTAGCGATTGCGCTCCCAGAGAATACGCAGACCCCTCATGGTGAGAGAGTCGTCCACCCTGTCGATCTGCTGACTGTCGCCAGAGATGAGGTTGGACAGCCCACCGGTAGCCACGCAGGGAGGGTTCCCCCCCAGCTCGGCCTTGCAGCGGGCGGCGATACCGTCCACCAGCCCGACGTAGCCCCAGAACAGGCCCGACTGCATCGAGTGGACCGTGTTGGTGCCCACCACCTTGGCCGGTCGCTGCACCTGGACCCTGGGGAGCTTGCTGGTGCGGGTGAACAGGGCCTCCGCCGAGATCTGATAGCCGGGGGCGATGACACCTCCGACATAGGCCCCGCTGCCGTCCACACAGTCGAAAGTGGTGGCGGTGCCGAAGTCCACCACCAGCACCGGCGCGCCGTAGGCCTCGCGGGCCGCCACGGCGTTGACGATGCGATCGGCACCCACCTCCCGGGGATTCTCCGTGCGGACCGGCATGCCGGTGCGCAGGCCGCGACCCACCACCAGGCACTCGAGGCCCAGGTAGCGACGGATGCCCTTCTGGATGGAGTACAGGGTGCTGGGCACCACACACGAGATGGCGGCTCCCTCGATCTCGGCCTTGTCCACACCCTGCAGCTCGAGCAACTGCAACAGCGTCAGGCCGAACTCATCGGTGGTGCGCGAGCCGGTGGTGATGCGCCACTGGTGGCGCAGCTCGAGGCCCTCCATCAGGGCCAGCACGATGTTGGTGTTGCCGACGTCCACGACCAGCAGCATGGGGGCTC
Source organism: uncultured Enterobacterales bacterium (assembly GCA_964532635.1). Classification (GTDB taxonomy): domain Bacteria; phylum Myxococcota_A; class UBA796; order UBA796; family JAFGLY01; genus CALDOK01. The sequence goes on along the minus strand of CAZHIK010000723.1, from coordinate 703 downwards.
CCGGGGGTCAGGGGTTGCGGGGCTCGAGGGGCAGCACGTCCCCGGCCACCACGGGATGGATCTGCCCCCGGTCGTCCTGCAGCAGCAGGGCGCCGTCGGGGCGCAGGCCCAGGGCGATGCCCTCGACCTCTCCCACCCGCACGCGCCGGCCGGTGGTGGCGGACAGCACGGTCCAGGCTCGAACCACAGCCTGGCGATCGTCACTGGCCTGCTGGATGCGCCGGTCGAGGGCGGGCAGCAGATCCTCGAGGAGGACCAGCCGGTCCTGCAGATCACCGCGCAAGGAGCGCAGCGAGGCGGCCTGGGGGAGATCGGGCGGGAAGGAGGGTTGGTTGACGTTGAGGCCCACCCCCAGCACGACGAAGGCCACAGCTCCATCCGCCATGTCCATCTCGGACAGCAGCCCCGCGACCTTGCGATGACCAGGCATAGCCACCACGTCGTTGGGCCACTTGAGCCGCAGCCCGAGCACCTCGGCCACAGCCACACCAGCGGCCAGGGTGATCAGGGCGGTCTCGGAGGGCGCGGTGGTGGGACGCAGGACCAAAGAGAAGTAGAGGTTGTGCTCGGGTGGGGAGAACCAGCTTCGACCCAGGCGACCCCGCCCAGAGGTCTGGGTGTCGGCCAGCATCACGGAGCCGTGGGGGGCCCCGGCTCGGGCGAGCCGCCAAGCATCGTCGTTGGGGGAGCCCGTGGTGGGCGG
>CAZHIK010000722.1:0-5135 GCA_964532635.1 uncultured Enterobacterales bacterium | reverse complement strand
GTGGGTGTTCTCATCGGAGAACGGCAGATCGGCAAGCGTCCAGACCACCCTCTCATCCACGACGCGACCGACGAGATCCCGCTGCAGTTCCGACGGAACCGAGGACCAGGGGCGTGCGGTACGCGGCAGGGAGAGCAGTTGCTCGCCATCCTGCTCTATGACAGTCGCTTGGTGGAAGAAGCCCGAGGTCGCGGGCCATCCATCTTCCGGCACCATCGCATCGGGAGCTGGGGCCGCGAGTCCCCAGTCAGAACTCCTGTCCTCGAAGGCGAGGGCCAGGGTCGCCTCGCGGTCTGGCCACAGCAGCCAAACGCCCACAGCGCAGACCCCCGCTACCGCGAGAGAGATCATGGCGTAGCGTCGAGAGCTGGGAGCTGGCTGTAGTCGTCCGGAGCGGATGTTCGCGATGGCCGAGGCCAGCTCTGCGGCGCCTGGCCGACTCCCTGGCTCGAGTCGCATTCCACGGTCGAGCAGGGCCATCAGCGCCGCAAGCCTCTGATCCCCTTCCTCCAGTGACAACGCGGCCGGCTCTACCTCCACGGGCCAGGATGCGTTGGGCGTGCCCATCATCCATTGCGCCAAGAGCTTGCAGAGTACAAAGACATCGCCAGCCGGTCCCACCTTCCGCCCCGCTGTCACCGCCTCCGGGGGAATCCGATCATGGCTGCCTCGCAGATCCATCGTGACCGCAGGGCGGTGGTCCAGACGGCTCCCGATGCCCAGGTCAACCAGCCAGTACCGTGTTGGGCCGTTCCCGGGAGCAACGACGATATTGCTCTCCTTGACATCGCGGTGCAGCAGGCCATGCCGGTGCAGACAGGCCAGGGCTGATGCGATGGCCTGGCCCACATCGAGGATATCGGTGAAGGATGGCCTCTGGCGGGCCCAGTGCCGGGCCAGGTCATGGTTGCCGACATCCTCTTGGAGTAGCCAGCACCAGCCCTCGCCCTCCCCGTGGTCGAGCAAGGGAGCCACCTGTGCGTCTCGCGCCTCGTCTATGCTGATGGCCGCGAGCAGCGAGGATTCCCTCCCGATCTCCTGGCCTGCTGGGCTCTTGTGCGGGGCGATCTTGAGGACACCTTTGCGCCCGCCTTCCTTGACGCGCCAGGTCTGCACCGGTGCAGCACGAGCCCCGAGCCGCTGCCGAAGCTCGAAGCGTCCATGTACGATTTCACCTCGACGCATTCAGTGTCGTTAGTGGGCCCTACGCCCAGCTTGGGATTGATGGAATCCGGGGATGGCTCTCGTCCTCCGCTCGAGCGTTCTTCTCTACTCGTCAGGATCGCGGTGCTCCACGTCCTGCTCGTCCACCCAGTCCTCCTCGATGTAGACCATCCCTCGTCGCCCAGGAACACGCCGATTCGGGCCCGGCTTGTAGACAGGGCAAGACAAGGGGCCGTAGCAGAATGTCTCCGTCCGGTAGTCGCGCTGCGAGGGATTCCAGTGGTCGATGATCATCTCCACCGGCATCCTGCATCCCCAGAGGCAGGTCGTGCAGCTGGCGTTGTAGGTGCGGGTCGCCAGTCGGCGATGACCCCGCTCTCGGTAGATAGGCAGCTCGGGCAGTGGGCCATGCCAGGGCGGTGGCTGCTGGGTCTCGGTGGCCGGGCGCCCCTCCAGGACCAGGCGGCTCACCTTGTAGGCGCCCGCGATTTCAATCCGGGGGTTGGCGACAGGCACGCCCTGGCCGACTACCAGATCACCAGGCTGGAAGCGGTGTCGCGCATAGGCAGCCTTCCCGAGCGCCACGCAGAACTCGCCATGCGATCCACCGCAAGTCCCATGAACACCGAGCAGGTAGCCCTGGTAGGTGTGGCTGCGCTGGTCGAAGGAGCGGGTGAGTTGGATCCGGGGCTGCACCGAGGTGATGGTGCCATGCCACTCGAGCTTCACGGTGGAGGGCATCACTCCTCCCCCTTGGCCTGGAGCAGCCTCGGCCGATGCCTCGATCGCGCGGCTGAAATCGCCTCCAGGAGCTTTCTTTCGAGCAGCTCCCTGGCGGGAAGCTCAGTCAGGTACTCGGCGACATGGATCCCACTCGCCTCGACCTGGAGCAGCTCCACGAGCTGCTGACCCTTGCCAGCACAGAGGATGAGCCCCAGCGGCGCCTCCTCGCCTGGCCGTCGTTCGTGCTGGTCGAGCCAGCGCAGGTAGAGCTCGACCTGCCCCTTGTCGGCCGCCTCGAAGCGCCGGAGCTTCAGCTCCACGGCGATGAGCCTGCGCAGCCCGCGATGGAAGAAGAGGAGGTCGAGGTAGTAGTCCTGGCCGTCGATGATCAGCCGCTTCTGGCGAGCCACGAAGCTGAAGTCGGTGCCCAGCTCGAGGATGAACGCCTCCAGCTCGCGCAGGATGGCCTGCTCCAGCTCGCGCTCGCTGTAGGTGTCCTTGAGCCCGAGGAAGTCGAGGATGTAGGGGTCACGGAAGACCAGATCGGGTGTGAACCTGTCCTGCTCGCGCAGCGCGTCCAGCTCCTCGCGGATGAGCGCCTTGGGCTTCCGCGACAGCGCTGTGCGCTCGAAGAGCATCCCGCCGACCTTGGCGCGCAGCGTGCGGACGCTCCACAGCTCGATGCGGCACATCTCCAGGTAGAAGTCTCGGGCCAAGGGATCCTTGACCATGAGCAGCTCGACGAAGTGGCTCCAGCTCAATTGTGCCGACAGTGTCGTCACGATCTGCTCGTCGGGGATGGCCTCGGCGAGCTGGATCATGCGGTAGAGGTTCCGACCGCTGAACCCCCTGCCGTAGTCCGGCACCAATTGTGCCGACAGCGTTGTCACAATCTGCTGCCCGTACTCTGCACGCCCCTCGTCAAGCAGCTCGGTGCGAATCCGCTGGCCGATGCGCCAGTACATAAGCACCAGCTCCCGGTTGACCGTGGCCGCGACTCGGCCCCTGGTCGCGTCGATGATGTCGCGGAGGTCTCCGAGGAGGTTGGCGGGGGCCTGGAGCGTGGTCATGGCTGCTGGTCGGGAGGGCAAGAAAGGGTGAGAGAGCGTAGTTGCAGGGCTTGATTCCCCTATCCGCGAGAACGAGAGCAGGCCCCTCCGGCCAGCCGCACCCCGACCAGGGTGCCGTGGATCGGGCGCGTCTGCTTGTCCGACTCGAGGGCGAAACGGGTGGGGTGGGGCGTGTCCTGCGTGGACGCGCACATTCGCAGACGGGCCCGCTACGGCACGAACCGTCATGCTCGAACGAGACGCCGCCGTTTTGGCAAGCAGAGGCAATGTGGGTGTCCCGAGCGTGGTAGCCACGGACTCGACAGCATCTGACTTGATAGTCTTCCGGTCCCGCCCAATACCCCACACACCCACCGGGGACGACCACCATGCGACGACTCCTTTTCCCCGCCCTGGTCTTGTGCGCCGCGTGTACTGCGCTCCCCACGCACGACCACCCATCTCGGAGCGCCTGCGAACGCCGGGTCACAACGGAGGTAGGTCAAGCGCTCGCCGAGCAGCACGGCGGCATCGCAGTCGGCAACCTGGAGCTGTTCCATCGCGCCGTCTCAACCGCGATCGATGCAGAGTGCCAGCCCTCCGCCCCCCAGCCCGTCGCCACGGACGCCACTCCCAAGATCGATCAGTCCACCCTCGACTACTTCGATGACAACCTCGTGACCCCCGAGTGGTGGGGCGCGACCGCAGCGCTGGACCCGATGGATGGCGACTGGAACGAGCACATCAGCGTCGCCGCCACCGAGGAGGGTGAAGGCTACCACTACCTGCTCAACGTGAACTACGACACCTACGAGGACGGGGATCTCGGGACCTCGCTGTTCCAGAACGTGATCCCATCCTACGTCGACAGCGACGGGTTCTACGGTGGCGCGACGTCGGAGCCCAACGAGCTGTTCGTGAGGGGAAACCCCGGGACGTTGCGGATCCTCCAGCGCTCGACAGACACCACGGCCTGGAACGATCCGAACGTCGAGACCGTCTGGGAGGCTGACGACATCGGGAGCTGGCAGTACGAGGATGGGCTCTACAACGCCGGGTTCGTGGCCGCCGACCACTGGCGACGGCCCGGCGAGGGCGTGTACTGCGGGCTGCAGACCGTCGTGGACAATCCCTTCGACGTCACAGGCACCGACGTGAACGTCGGCGCCGCCGAGGCCTGCTACGACACGAACAGCGACAGCATCGAGAACCGGCTGCTCTTCGGCGCCGAAGACGGCGTCGAGGGCAAGGTCGCGATCTACCCATTCGACGCCCGGAACGGATGGGCTATCGTCCCGGTCGGGTACAAGGACGACGACGAGTACGTCTTCAACCTCTATGACCAGGAGCTGTGGCTCGTGGACCGCCTGGACCCCGCGGGGAACAGCACGATCATCTTCGCCTGGCCCGAGGACCCCGAGTCGATCGGTCGAAGCGATTACTGGCCGTGGAAGGGGGAGTTCGTGCCAGAGGGACACGATCTGGACATCAGCGAGCCTTACGATGGCTGCGGGACGGTGCTGATCAACTACGCCGACTACGCGCGCTACTCCAACGCCTTCGCGCTGCCGACCAGCTCGTCGAACCCCATGTGCACCGACCGTTCGCCCGATGGCGACGACGACACCGCGGCCCCTTCGGACACCGAAGTGCCCGACGACACCGACGTGCCGAACGACACCGACCTCCCGACGGACACGAGCGGTGGGGACGACACAGACCAGCCCTGCCAGGGCGAGTGCGAGGCCGAATCCGAAGGCTGCGGCTGCACATCGGCCACACCGCGGGTCGGGCTGGCGCTGTCCCTGATGGCGCTCATCGCGGCGGGCTGGGCACGCTCACGGCGTTCGCGCCGCATCGATCCTTTGAATCCGGTGTGCCCCCGCCCATGATGAACGCCGGCCCTGGAGCCGGTGTTCATCGTGGGCGGCCTGGATGGCTCTCTGTGAAATATTTTGGCTCGAACAGAGGGATGAGCGGGGGCGCTGATGCCCCTCACCCAGTTTGTTCGCCGGCAGGACTTCGGAAGTTCGGAAGCCGTGGCCCCCCGGTCCGGGTACCCGGGCGCAGTGCGGACCGCTGTGAGCCTGTACGTGCCCATGCGTGTTGATGAGGGGGTGTTTTCCGCTCCTTTCCGCGTCGCGGCCTTACTAGCCTCCGGCGAAACTGGCAGCCTTTATCAACAGGTGGAGGCCAGCC
>CAZHIK010000721.1:0-5139 GCA_964532635.1 uncultured Enterobacterales bacterium | reverse complement strand
GTACCCGCTCATCGCTGACGTGGACAATGACGGCTCCACCGAGATCGTCCTGGCGTCCAACGACTACGGCATCGCCGGCTGGCAGGGAATCACCGTCATCGGTGATCTGAACGAGTCCTGGGCCCCAGCCCGCCCCATCTGGAACCAGTACGCCTACCACATCACCAACGTGGAGTCGGACGGCGGTATCCCCACCAGCCCCGACGACAACTGGGCCTCCTGGAACAACTTCCGCGCCGCCGGCTCGGACCAGGGCCCTCCGACCTGGAAGGCCGATCTCGCCTTTGGAAGCGCCAGCATCTGCACCGACGAGTGCGGCACCGACGACTGGGTCCTGCTGTGGCTGCCGGTCGAAAACCGGGGCCTGGTGGACGCGGGTAGCTTCGTGGTCCGCATCTACCAGACCGGTGGGCACAAGGAGATCATGGTCCACAGCGAGACCGTGTCGGGCCTGGCCGCTGGCGAGACCACCATCCTCGGTGCCATCACCCTGGATCGCTCCACCTGGGGTCCCGGCAACCTCACCGTCCGCCTGGACGAGCCCGACGCCGTGATCGAGTGCGACCACCAGGTCAACGAGCGAGACATCGGGACGTTCCCCTGTCCGTGAAGCGCTTCCTCCCCGTCCTCTGGTTCCTCTTCCTGGCTCTGCTGGTGACCTGGCCGGCGGTGCTGAGCCCGGTGGAGCAGGTGGTGGGGCACGCCCAGACCAGCACCGGCAGCCACGTGTGGGTGCTGTGGTGGGCGCAGAATCACCTGTCGGAAGTCCAGACCGACCTCATCTTCTTCCCCCACGGCGCCGACGTCATCCAGCTGTACGGCTCGGATCTGCTGAGCCCGGTGATCCTGGGGCGGCTGCCCCTGCCGCCCACCACCCTGCACAACCTGTGGGCCTGGGTGCTGCTCACCATGGGGGGCTGGGGCGCCTTCCTGCTGTGCCGCTATCGGGGCACGGGGTCATGGGGGGCGCTGCTGGGGGGCACCATCTTCACCACCGCGCCCTTCTTCCAGCACGAATTGCTCAACGGCACCACCGAGATCGTGGCCGCCGCTGCGTTGCCGTGGCTGGCCTGGGCCCTGCTGGCGGTGCTCGACCGGCCCACGCCCCTGAGGGGGGCGGCGGTGGGGTTGGTGACCGGCTTGGCGGTGCTGGCCTCGGCCTACAACTTCTTCTTTTCGGTGCTGCTGGGGCTGTGTGTGCTGGTGTGGCGCATCGCCACCGCCAAGGAGCCCATCTTCACCATGGCCCTGGCCCGCGCGGCGGCCTGCGCTGCAGCTGTTGCCGCGGTCTTCGCCGCGCCCCTGGCCTGGTTGCAGCTGGCCCACGGCGCCAAGGAGGTCTACACCCGCCGCGAGGACTGGATGAACCCCGAGCTGGCCCTGCCGGACTCCTACGCCTCGCTGCTGGACTGGGTGGACCCCCGGGCGGCCTCCATCCCCTTCGACATGGTCTACCCGGGCGAGGTGATCTTCGAGTACTGGACCACCAAGACGGTCTACCTGGGGCTGGTGGCCCTGGCGCTGGTGGTGGTGGCCTTCGCCCGGCGGCGGGGTGATGGCCTGTTCTTGGGGGTGCTGCTCACGGGGATGCTGGTGGCCATGGGCGCCTGGCTGAGGCTGGACACCGAGCCCATCATGGTGGCGGGACACGCCATCGGCTTGCCCTCGCAGCTGTTGGCCAAGGCGTTTCCGCCCTTCGTGGTCACCGCGGTGCACTCCTACCGCTACGCCTCCTTGGCAGTGCTGGGGCTGGCGGTGCTGGCTGCCTGGGGTCTGCGCCGCTGGCAGCTGGTGCTGCCCGTGGTGGCGCTGGTGATCGTGGACGCGGTGATCTTCTCCCCGGTGCCCTGGCCCGCGGCCACCACCGAGCGGCCCGGCGGACCCGTGCTCGAGCAGCTGGCGGCCGCCCCCGACGGAGCGGTGTTGGTGGCCCCCATCGAGGGGGAGCACCTGGGGGATCTGAGCCTCTCGCTGATCCTCCAGACCGTGCACGGCAAGCCCTTCCAGGACGGCGGCATCCACCGCCGCGCCGGCGCGGACGCCACCCTGCTGTTCGAGGGCAATCAAGCGGTGGAGGGCCTGGCGGCCTTCGGCGGCCCGGCGCTGCCAGGCCCCGATGCGAGGGCCACCTGCTTCGAGCACCTGCGCGCCGTGGGCTATCGCTACGTGCTGGTGAGGGCGTCTTCCCACGATGTGCTGCAGTGGGTCTACGGTGAGCTGGGCAATCCCAGTGCCAAGGACGAAGCTTGGGTTCTGTGGGAGCTGGGATAGGCTCGATCCATGCTCCTGTGGCTCCTGCTGGCTCTGATCTCCCTCGCCGTCGCCGACGGCGACCAGATCCGTGTCACCCTGGTTGTGGACGACCGCGAGGTGGAGCGGCTCTCGGGAGCCGAGGTGGTGGTGGACGCCCAGCCTCCGGTCAGCGCGCCGCTCACCGACGACGGCAGCTGCAGTGGCGACATGCCGGGCGACCACATCCTGGCCGCCTGCTTCGACATCCAGAAGCGGGAGACTCTGAGCTTCGGCGTGCTGCAGTCCGGCCAGCGGCTGGGGGCCTTCAACCTCTTCCTGCCCAACGCCTCCGAGGCCACCGTCAGCCTGCGGGCCAAGGCCGGCTCTCCGGCGCTGTTGATGGACATGGCCGCCGAGCAGCCCATGTACTCGGACCCCGAGGGCCCCGGCTCCGAGACCCGGCCCAAGGACAAGATCCTGGTGATGGTCAGCATCGGGGGCGAGCTGGGCCGCGGGCTGCGGAATCCCGAGCTGCGAGCCATGGACCGGGACGACACGGAGCCTGTGGCGGCCGGCGACGCGGGCCTGCTGCTGGGGGACAAGGCCGGCGACGGCATCTGGCGTGCCGATCTGGCGGTGCTGCGCACGGCCACCCTGGAGCTGGGGCTTTTCGACGGGCAGCGCTTTCTGGGCAGTGTCGAGCTGCCCCTGCCCGCCAAGCAGCGCTGCTATGTCAGCCTGCGGGAGGGGGACAGCGAGGGTGAGCTGATCTTCCAGCTGGACCAGGAGGCCCCCGCCGCAGATCGCGAGGTGGAGAGCATCCTGGTGATGGTCACCATCGACGACAGCGCAGACCGGAGCCTGGCCCAGCCCGAGCTTCGGGTGCTGGACCGGGAAGGCGTAGAGCCGGTCCTGGCCGGTGACGCCGGGCTGCTGCTCGGCGACCGCGCCGACGACGGCCTGTGGCGTGCCGACCTGATGATCGAGCGCACAGCCACCCTGGAGCTGGGGCTGTTCGACGGGGAGCGTGCCGTGGGGCGGGCCACGGTGGACCTGCCCTCGAAGCGCCGGGCCTACGTGGAGCTGGAGCCGGTGGACCAGGAACCGGGGCTGCTGGGGCGCATCGTGCAGACCCCACCCGCCGCCGACCGGGAGGACACCTCGGATCCGGGCGCCCGCATCCTTGTGATGCTGGGCATCGACGATCGCGAGGCCCAGGGCCTGACCGCCCCCACCGTGGTCTTGGGTGACGCCGAGCCCGTGGCGGCCAGCGACGCCGGCTTCCTGCTCGGCGACGAGGAGGGCGACGGCCTGTGGCGCGCCGATGTCTCGGTGAGCCGCAGCGACCGGGTGAGCCTGGTGCTGCTCGACGGCGAGGAGCGGGTGGGGGAGGTGGAGATCCCTCTCCCGGGCAAGCCCCGCACCTACGTCCTGCTGCGCTCCGAGGCCGGTGAGCTGGTGGCCGAGCTGGGGCTGCCGGCTCCGGGCACCCAGGTCCAGGACATCATCGCCCCCGAGGACCGCATCCTGCTGATGCTGCGCATTGACGACAGCGAGGCGGGTGAGCTGACCCAGCCCATGGTGCGAGTGGTGGACCGGGACGGCATCGACCCGGTGGCGGCCAGCGACGCGGGCCTGCTGCTGGGCGACGAACCCGACGACGGGATCTGGCGCGCCGATCTCTCCCTGGCCCGCAGCGACACCGTGACCCTCGAGCTGCTCGACGAGGAGAAGCCCTTGGGCTCCATCGAGCTCACCCTGCCCGCCAAGCCCAGGGCCTCGGTGCTGCTGCAGGCCATCCCGGAGGAACCCGGGGTGGCCGCGGTGCTCGAGCAGGAGCTCCCCACCGAGCTGTCCCCCGACGGTGATGTCGAGGGCCTCATCGAGACCAGCCTGCTGCGCATCTCCATCCAGGACAGCACCGACCGCAGCCTCGAGGCCCCCGTGGTGGGCATCGAGGGCCAGGAAGGGGTCGAGCCCGTCACCGCCAGCGACCAGGGTCTGCTCGAGGACGACGAGGCCGGCGATGGCACCTGGCGCGCCGATCTCACCGTGCTGCGCACCCCCACGGTCACCATCGCCCTCGAGGACGGGGAGGTCCCCCTGGGCAAGGCCACCTTCTCCCTGCCCGCGGCGCGGGAGGTCGCGGTCTCCCTGGTGCGCAAGGGCGATCCCGCCCGCCTGGTGGTCACCACCGAGGCCATCAGCTCCCTGGGCGACCAGGACAGCATGGTGCTGGTGGTGGAGCTGGACGACCGCGCGGCGTCCCTGCTCGAGGCACCCATCGTCTCCATCGACCAGGACGACGTGGAGCCCGCGGCGGCCCTGGACGACGGCTCCATCCCCGGAGACGTGGCCGACGACGGCATCTTCCTGGTGGAGCTCGAGGTGGTGCGCAACCCGCGCGCGGTCATCACCGTGCGTGACGGTGAGACCTTGCTGGGATCGGTGGACGCGCCGCTCCCCGCCAGCGATAGCACCACCGTCCGCCTCCGCACCCGGCACGGCAACCCCGCCGTGGCCCTGGTGGAAGAGCTGGACATGGGCGGGGGTAGTGGTGGTGGCGATGGTGCCGCGGGAGGCGGCAACCTCTGGCTGATCGTCTGGCTCAACATCGGCCTGTTCGTGGTGCTCTTCGCCTGGGTGCGCCGCACCGTGCGCCGCGCGATAGACAAGGAGCTTCGGGCCCGCGGTGGAGACGCCCCCCCGAACTCCGAAGCCTGACCTGGAGGCCCCATGCGACGGTCCAAGCGCGACAAGCTGCTCTTTCAGCTGGTGGTCGCCTGTCTGGTCGTGTTGGTGCTCAACACCCTGCTGCTGGTGGTGATCCTGCTGCGCGGAGGGCCCCCCAGCATCGCCGACTCCCAGCCCAGCACGGTGGACTCCGAGCTTCAGGACAGCGTTCTG
>CAZHIK010000720.1:0-5142 GCA_964532635.1 uncultured Enterobacterales bacterium | reverse complement strand
GATCGAGGTCGAGAACCACCCAGTCGGCCTGCAGCCCCGGGGTGAGCGCGCCCTGGGGCAGGCGCAGGATGCCGGCCGGGACCGAGGTGATCATCTTCAGCAGCTGGGCCGAGGGCAGCACGGTGGCGTCCTGCAGGTTGGCCTTCTGGTACTGGGCTGCCAGCCTGGCGGCGGCGATGATGTTCTGGTTGTCGGCCGATCCGGAACCATCGGTGGAGATGGCCACCGGGATGTCGGCCGCCATCATGTCCATGATCGGGGGCATGCCGGAGCCCAGGATGGTGTTGGCCAGGGGATTGTGGACCACCCGGGTGCCGGTGCGGGCCAGGATCTCGAGGTCCTCCGGACCGTTGTTGACCTGGTGGGCCAGCACGCTGTACTCATCGAGGATCCCGATGGACTCGGCGTACTGCACCGGGGTCATGCCGGGCTCGATCTCGGCTTGGAACCAGGCCGTGGTGTTGGGCTCCTCGGAGCTGTGGATGTGGAACAGCGTGCCGTGCTCCAGGGCCCAGGCCTTCTGGGGGACCAACACCGCGCGGCTGTTCGAGAACAGCTGGTCGGGGCCAGGGCAGAAGGTGGTGCGGGCGCAGCCAGCCTGGAGCTCGCGGGCCTTGGCCAGCCGGAGCATGGGGGCCTCGGGGGTGTCCAGCAGCGCCGGGGTGTAGAACCGATCCTGGCCGCCGATGGCCACGATCATGGTGGTTCCGGCGGCTTCGTTGGCCTGGGCGATGTCCTCGAGGTGGTACTTGTTGTGGTTGCAGTGGTGCACCATCGAGGCTGTGATGCCGTAGTGGATGTCGCACAGCCGAGCCATGCGGTAGGTGGCGTACTGCGGGGTGCAGCCCAGGGCCTTGGTCAGCTCGTCTCTGTGTTTGTTGATGAACCCGGTGAAGGGGTTGACCGCGTGGTCGAGCCACGCGGTGAGGGGCTCGTCCTTGGCCACGCCGATGATGGGCTGCTCGTGGTCGTGGCCGTGGGCCTTGACGAAGCCGGGCAGGATCGCGCCGCGCAGACGGGGCAGCGGGTCGGCAGCGGTCTCGGGGCGCACCAGGGCGCCGCTGATGACCTCGAGGCGATCGCCGTAGGTGTCGCGCAGGCGCTCGCCCACGGCGGCGGTGTAGGGGCCGACCTCGAGGAGGGTCTCGCCCTGGGCGAGGACGTAGCCGTCGGCGATGCGCAGGCCGGGATCGGGCTCGGCCAGAGGCAGGACGAAGTCGGCGCGACACGCGATGATACGGGGATGGGTCATGGAATGTGTCACTCCTCGAGGGCGCCAAGGGCGCGCAGGATCTTCTCGGGGCTGAACGGCCACTCGCGCATCCACACACCCGCTGCATCGTGGATGGCTGCTGCGATGGCCGGTGCCGCGCCGTTGCAGGAGATCTCCGAGATGGACTTGGAGCCGAAGGGCCCGAAGGGATCGTCGGTGTAGACCAGCTCGCAGCGGAAGTCGTCGGGCAGGTCGCCGATCATGGGGACCTTGTAGTCGAGCAGGTCGGGGTTGAGGCAGCGGCCCTGCTCGTCCAGCACCATCTCCTCGAACATCGCGGAGCCGATGGTCTTGAGCACGCCGCCGTACATCTGGCCGACGGCCAGGGCCGGGTTGATGGGGGTGCCGCAGTCCTGCAGGGCGTAGAACTTCTGGATGGTCACCTTGCCGGTGCGGGTGTCGACCGCGACCTGAGCGAAGTGGGCGCCGTAGGGGAAGCTGCCCTTGTCGGTGATGAAGTTGCCCAGCGCCGTGAGCTGGCCGCGGCCGGTGCCGGTCTGGGTGTAGCGGGCGATGTCCTCGGAGCTGACCGAGCCGGACATGCCCTTGATGGTACAGGGGTAGACCAGCTCGAGGTTGTCCCGGGGCTCGACCAGCATCTCGGCGGCCACGTCGATCAGCAGCTCGCGCATCTTGCGGGCCGCGTCCTGGGCCGCCCCACCGGAGAAGTAGGTGCCGGAGCTGGCGTAGGCACCGACGTCGAAGGGGGTGACGTCGGTGTCGGCCGCCGTGACGGAGACGGCATCCAGGGGCAGCATCAGGATCTCGGCCACCATCTTGGCGGTGACGGTGTCCAGACCGGTGCCCAGGTCGGTGCCGCCGGAGTGCAGCATGAAGGTGCCGTCGGCGAACTGGGTGACCCAGGCGTTGGCGGAGTCGAGCCCCGGCAGGCCGGAGCCCTGCTGCACGATGGCCACGCCCTTGCCGATCTTGATGTGGGGATCGGGGCTTTCCACCTCCTGGCCCCACTCGATGAGCTCGGCGCCCCGCTCGAGGGCGGGGCCCAGGCCGCAGGAGTAGACCAGCTGGGGCACGCCCTCGCGGCCTTCACCCAGGCACTTGAGGATCTCGAGCATCACGCCCTCGCGGACGCGGTTTTTCTCGAGGAAGGCCAGGTGATCGATGCCCAATTCCGCGGCCAATTCTGCGCAGGCCAGCTGCAGGGCGAAGCTGCCCTTGGGCGCGCCGTAGCCCTGGTAGGCCCCCGTGGGGGGGATGTTGGAGTACCAGGTGTGCACGTCGAAGCCCATGTGGTCGCACAGCAGCAGGGGCAGGGCCTTGGAGCAGGCGTTCATGGGCACGGTGAGGCAGTGGGAGCCGTAGGGGCCGGTGTTGGCGTGCAGGTCCATGTAGACCGCGGTGAGGGTGCCGTCCTTCTTTGCGCCAAGCTTGCAGCGCACGCGCATGGGGTGGCGGGTGCGGGAGGCGATGAACTCTTCTTCGCGGGTGAAGCGGAAGTGGACCGGGCGTCCGGTGACCCAGGTGCAGGAGGCGGCCACTTCCTCGAGGACCATGTCCTGCTTGGCACCGAAGGCGCCGCCGGTGCGGGCCTTGATGACGCGGATCTTGTTCTCGGGCAGATCCAGGATGCGGGCGATGATGCGCCGCACGTGCCACGGGACCTGGGTGGAGGCGCGGATGACCAGGCGGTCTTCTTCGATGCGGGAGTAGACCACGTGGGGCTCGACAGGGGTGCACTGCACCCGCCCGCCGTAGTACTCGCGCTCGAGGATCACCTCGGCCTCGGCGAAGCCCTGCTCGAGGTCGCCGATGCCGCCGGAGACGGACGCCGCCAGGTTGCGGTGGGGGTCGCCGTGGATGGGGAACTGGTAGATGATCTTGCCGCCCTGGGGGGTGGCCTTGGAGTTGTCCAGATCGTCCGGTGCGCCGACCACGTAGGTGATCTCGGCGTCGTGCACGATGGGCGCGCCCGGTGCACGGGCCTGCTCGATGGACAGCACCGGCTCGAGGGCCTCGTACTCCACCTCGATCAGCGCCATGGCCTGGGCGGCGATGGCGTCGGACTCGGCCACCACGGCTGCGACCCGGTCGCCCACGTGCAGCACCTTGTCGCCGAACATCTTGCGATCGTAGGGGGAGGGCTCGGGGAAGCCTTGGCCCGCGCTGCCATACCAGACGTCGGGGCAGTTGTCCTTGGTGCCGATGAAGACCACCCCCGGCAGGGCCAGGGCCTTGGACACGTCGATCTTCTTGACGACGGCGTGGGCGTAGGGGGAGCGCAGCATCTTCAGGACGCAGGAGCCGGCTCCACGAAGTCGTCCACGAAGGCGCGGCCGCCCCGGGCCAGGTAGGGGCCGTCGATCTTGCCGGCGGCGCTGCCCACCAGGCGCAGCTCCGGGCGGAAGTCGGGGGCCAGGCCGGCGGCGGAGGCGGCGGGGTCCTGGCGCCGCTGGGCGGCCAGCTGCACCGCGCCGAAGACCTGCTGGTAGCCGGTGCAGCGGCAGAAGGTGCCGGACAGGGCGTCCTTGACGTCGTCTTCGCTGGGATCGGGCACACGGTCGAGCAGCTCGCGCACGGCCAGTACCATGGCGGGGGTGCAGTAGCCGCACTGCACGATGCCCGCGTCCACGAAGGCCTGCTGGATCGGATCCAGCGCCACGTGGCTGCCGATGCTCTCGACGGTGTCCACCCGGCGGCCGTGGGCCTGGGCGGCCAACAGCAGGCAGGAGTTGACCTGCTTGCCGTCCAGCTGCACAGCGCACGCGCCACAGGAGCCTTCGCCGTCGCAGCCGTTGCGCACCGAGATGAGGCCTTGGCGGCGCAGCACGTCGAGCAAGCGCTCGCCAGGCTGGCAGTCGAGGGTGCGAGGCTGACCGTTCAGGGTGATCTCGATGGTCATGACGCCACCTCCGCGGCCTGCCAGGCCCGCATGAGCACATCCGTCGCGATGGTGCCGGCGATCCTGCGCTTGAACGCAGCACCTCCGCGCAGATCGTCGATGGGTGCGACCGCGGCGGCGACCAGAGCCTGAAGATCGTGGGGGGAGGGGAGGGGAGAACCGGCGAGGGCGGCTTCCACAGCCTCGAGGCGCACCACGGTGGGGGCGACGCCACCCAGTGCGAGCACCGGCGACACCACTGCCCCACCCTGCCGTTCCAGGGACGCGGCGGCGGTGAGCACGCTGATGTCGTTGGCGGTGCGGGTGAAGTTCTGGCTGGCCACTCCCCGCTCGGCGGGCAGTGCGGGCAGCTCGATAGCCACGATCAGCCCCGCGGGCTTGGCGGCCAGGTACTCGGTGACGCCGAAGGAAGCCGAGCCCCCCAGGTCGCTGACGAGCACCCGGGCCTCGAGGGCCACCAGGCATGGGATGAGATCCGCGCAGGACTTGCCCGTGGCCACTTGGCCGCCAACGGTGGCCACGTTGCGGATATTGCGGTTGATCAACCGGCGGGCAGCCTGGGCGAGCACCGCGGGAGTGTCCGCGGCCTCGATGAGCTGCTGGAAGCTGGTGGTCGCGCCGATGAGCAGGTTCCGCTCGATGCGCTCGACCCCGGCCAGGCCCAGCTGGCTTATGTCGATGAGCTGCTGGGGCTGAGCCTTGTGGTGCTTCTGGTTGATCTCGGTGCCGCCTGCCAGGAAGAGGACCTCGGGGCCCAGGCTCCCGTGGAGCTCGAGGGCCTGGCGGACGGTAGAGGGGCGGTGGATGCCCTGAACCATGGAACCTCCCGTGTGGGACCATGTCGCGTTGAACAGGGCAATGTAGGGGGGCTGCCGTGGACCTGTCAACCATCCCGCCGACGGAGGGGGACGGGGGTCACAGCGGGGATCGCCGGGGCGAGGCCCTGGAGGATCACTCGTTGAACGGAACCCCTTCGGGGTAGCTGGGGGCGGGTAGCAGCGTCGGCGAC
>CAZHIK010000719.1:0-5148 GCA_964532635.1 uncultured Enterobacterales bacterium | reverse complement strand
TCGATCCCATTGGCACCGACAGCGGCAGCTGCGGCAGCGAGGACGCCCCCTGCGCCTCCCTGCGCCAGGGACTGTCCATGGCGCAGGGAGGCGATGCGGTCTGCGCACACCCGGGCACCTACACCGAGAACTGGGTGTACATCCCCAGCGGCGTATGGCTGGTGGGCGTGGAGGGCCCGGAGTCCACCGCCATCTACAGTCGGACCTACAGCGCCCTGCGCATCGAGAATGTCCAGGACGTGGGCGTGCAGGGCTTCGAGATCTACGGGGACTGGGGCGAGGGTGCGGCAGGGGACGGCCTGGTGCGGGTGCTGGACTCGAGCGAGGTGGTGCTGCGGGACCTGATCGTGCACGACGCCCCCTACGACCAGGACTGCGTCAAGGTCTCCGGCCAGGTCAGCGACCTGCTCATGGAGCGCATCATCGCTTGGAATCCCGGACCCCGGACCACCGAGGGCACCTTCCAGGAGAACATCGACGTCTACGGCAGCGGGGCCAGCGAGGGCGATCCTCCGCCGGTGAGCGACGTGATCCTGCGGGGCTGCTGGCTGTTCCACCGTGATGGGATCGGGGACTGGCTGGTCTACAGCAAGATCAACGCCGAGAACATCCTCTACGAGAACAACGTCTTCGGACCCTCGGCGGGCATGGGCTACGGTAACGCCGCGGTGGGTGTGGGCACCGGCGAAGCGGGGGAGCCCGACAGCGGCGCGGCGGTGGTGACCCACGCCATCGTCCGCAACAACCTGTTCCTCGGGCTGCAGGGCGACGCGGCCCTGGCGGTGATGAACGCCGAGGACACCTGGATCTACGGCAACAGCTTCTACGCCAACAGCGGTGACGGGCTGCGCTCCGTGCTGATGCTCCGGGGCAACAGCCACGACGTCGGCCCCACCTGGGTGGTGGGAAACCTGTTCGTGGACAACCAGCCCGCCCGCCACGGCACCCTGATCTGGGTGCGCGATCCGCTGCCCGAGTCCTGGACCCTGGACTACAACCTGTACCTCGACAACGTCGCGGCCAGCGACACTCCCTACACCGACGAAGAGCACGGCATCTACGACCTCGATCCCTTGCTCGCCGCCCCCTCCGTGCCCGACACAACCGATGTGTCGCTCGCGCGGATCGACGCCATCCAGGCGGGCTTCCAGCTGGGCGAGGGGTCGCCGGCCCTGGACGCCGGGCCGGACGTGGTGGGCATGGACGGCCACCCGGGCTGGCACCCGGGTCGGACCGACCTGCGTTGGGACATGCAGGAAGACGAGCGCCCCGAAGGCGGTGCCTGGGATCTGGGAGCCGACGAGCGCTGAGCGGCTCGAGCCCGCGGATGGCCTCGCTTCGTGCTAGAACGCTCTGTGACCCCGGAGTGAGCATGGACCCTCGCCTCGCCACCCCCATCGCCCTGCTGTCGGCCGTGCTGGTCGCGGGCTGCTCCTGCCCCAACGTGCCCCTGGATCCGCTCCCCAGTGGCGGCGACTCCGGCCCCTTGGACAGCGGGCCCGAGACCAACCCCTGGGACTCGGACGATTCCCCTCCGCCCGACGACACCGAGGAGACCCAGCAGCCCACCGAGGGCTCCAACCAGCTGATGAACGGCGGCTTCGAGCAGGGTGAAGGTTCCTACACCGGCGTGGGCTACGGCTGGGAGACCACCGACGGCGCGTCCCACAGCGAGAACTGGCTCGACTACCACACCCCCTACGCGGGCACCGCGGCCCAGTGCATCTCGGGTGGTTGGAGCGCGGCTGCGGTCCAGCAGATCACCCGTGAAGGCACGGTCACCCCGGGCACCGAATACCGGCTGCGGGCCATGGTCCGCCTCCAGCACTCCAGCAGCCACCACGGCTGGTACGTACTGGGCCTGCGCTGGTACTCGGGCGACAGCTACGTCAGCGAAGTCCAGATGAACCCGTCCAAGGAACTGTCCTACGACTGGACCGGGTTCAGGATCGACACGGTGGCCCCCGATGGTGTGGACAGCGCCGCGGCCTACCTGGCGTCCTACACCGACGGCATCGTCTGCTACGACGAGGTCGTGCTGGCGGAGCTGATCCGGTAGCCCCCCGTAGCCGTCGATCGTCGAAATTGACCATTTCCCCTTGACGTTCGGTTTCCGCGCGCCTATCTGTCCTCCGACTGAACGATCATTCATTTCCTGGTCGTACCCCATCTCTGGAGGAGATCATGGTCGCGGACATCCTCGAAAACCTGAAGGAAGAGTTCTCCAACGTGCGCGAGCGCCTCGACACGGTGCCCGATCGCCTGCGTGACGCCCCCGAGCGTCTCCAGGAGCGCGGTCAGCAAGCCAGCAAGGCCCTGCGCGATCGCCTCAACGATCTGAAGGACGAGGGCGAGGAGCGCGCCTGGGAGCTCGAAAAGCGCGCCCTCGAGGCTGCCGGCGGGCTCATCGAGCGCGCCTCGGAGGTCCCGGTGGTCTCCACCGTGGCTCCCAAGGTCGAAGGCGCCGTGCAGGATCGCCTGGGCCGCATCACCTCGCCCCCCATCGCCGACTATGACGGGCTCAACGTCTAGGCCGTCCGGGCCGCCCTGGGCGAGCTGGACCGCCTCGATCTCGTCAAGGTCGCCCGCTACGAAGAAGCGCACAAGAACCGCAAGACCGTGCTGCGGGATGTCGAAGCCGAGCTGAAGCGCCGCAAAGCCCTGGCAGAGCTGGACTGATCGCCGTCTCGGGCCGATAGGCTACCTGCGGTCGTTACCCCCAGCGGGTAGACTGACCGGGTTCCAGATGCCTTCGCCCCTCGTCCCAGTCCTCGCGCTCATCGCATCGAGCTCTCTGCCTGTCCAGGCCCTCGAGCTCGAGGCCGGTCCCTACGTGCAGCACGTCACGGCCGACGGCGCGTGGATCATGTGGAAGGGCGAACAGGCCACCAGCCTCGCCTGGGGCACCGACACCTCCCTGGATCATCGCTCCTGGCCCAGCGGCCGCGATACGGGGCTGCAGGCGGTGCGCTTGCGCGACCTCCAGCCCGACACCACCTACCTGTACGCCCTCGAGGGCCGCGACGATCGCAGCGCCACCCACGCCTTCCACACCGCACCGGAAGGCCATCACGGCGACACCCGCTTCCTGGTGATCAGCGACAGCCAGGAAGACTTCGGCAACAGGGATATCTTCGACGACTTCATCGGCAGGGTCACCGAGCGGCTGTGGGACGACGCCGCCGGAGAGCTGTCGGAGCATCTCGACTTCGTGCTGCTCACCGGCGACCTCGTGGACGACGGCACCGTGGACAGCGAGTGGACCAACGACTTCCTGCGCCCGTCCCAGGAGCTGATGGCCGCGGTCCCCCTGTACGCGGTGCTGGGCAACCACGAGCTGGACTCGTCACTGTACTTCGACTACCTGCAGTTGCCTCGAGCCACCAGCGAGGGCGAAGAGGAACCCGAGCGCTGGTACAGGATGGACCGCAACAACATCCGGCTGTTGGCCCTGGACAGCAACGAGCCCTGGACCGACCAGGCCCAGCTGGACTGGCTCGACCGGCAGCTCGAGGAGACCTGCAGCCACCCCTCCTTCGACTTCGTCGTCGCGGCCTACCACCACCCGCCCCTCAGCGAGATCTGGCCCGACGGCCAGGCCGAGTTCAGCCAGACGGTGGTGGAGCGGCTGGACGCCTTCGCCGCCGAGTGCAACAAGCCGGTGGTCAGCTTCTTCGGTCACGCCCACGGCTACTCCCGAGGCCAGTCCCGCGACGCCACTCACTTGCTCTTCGACGCCGCCAGCATCAGCGGTCCGCTGCACCAGTGGGGGCAGCTGTCCCAGCTGGACCACCCCGAGATCGCCGTCACCTTCCCCGAGTACGGCTACCTGCTCGTCCACGCCTGGGACGGCGAGCAGCCGGGCATGACCATCGAGCGGGCCTTGTTGAGCGCCGACGATCCCTCCCTGGATCATGCGCAGCGTGACCTGGTCACCGTGCGTCGCTTCGGCGACGCGCCTGGCACCCCCAGCGCCGTGGTGCCCCTCGACAGCGAGGTTCGGCCCTACTGCGCGCAGCTGGCCGCGAGCCCCTGGGACCAAGTCCACAGCGAGCCCGTGGTCGGATCCCACTGGCAGGTGGCCGAAGGGTGCGATCGCTTCGACGAGCCGGTCTGGGAGCAGTGGCACCAGGACGTCAATCACTTCAACGGCCTGGATCGCCGCGCGGACGCCCCGATGGAGTCCGCCGTGGTGCCGGCCCTCGAGCCCGAGCGCGAGCTGTGCTGGCGGGTGCGCTACCGCGGCAGCGACCTGGACTGGTCCGGGTGGTCCGAGCCTGCCGGCTTCGCCACCAGCAGTGACGACCTGGGTGACAACCTGCTGGTCAATTCCGGCATCGAGCAGGGGGTCGATGGCTGGGAGGTCCTCGAGGGTCCGCTGCAGGTGATCGAGTCGGGGGAGTGCGACGCCATCGAGCCCCGCTCCGGCGCCAACCACCTGGGGCTGTGCGGCGCCTGCCTCGAGGGCTACCAGGCCGGGCGGATCACCCAGCAGGCGGATCTCGAGGCCTGGGCCGATGACATCGACACAGGCGGTGTGGTGCTGCGCTGGGGCGGCTGGTCCGTGAGCTCCTCGGGGCTGGACTACGTCACCATGGCCGTGATGATCTACGACGCCGACGGTGTGGTCATTGGGGACACCGAGTCCTGGACCCAGCGCTCGAGCGAGTGGAGCCGCACCCTGCGCCACACGGTCCTGCCCGCCGGCGCGCGAGCCGTCAGCTTCGACGTCGCCACCGTGAACGTGCAGTACGACAGCGACTGCAGCACCTACGTCCACGCCCTCGAGCTCCGCATCGAGATCGACGGTCGCCTGGACGACTGCGTGGTGCCCCCCGGTCTGCCCGATCCGAACGTAGACACCGGCAGCCCCGACAGCCCGGTGGAGATCGAGGACACCCAGATCGAGGACTCCGGCTGCCCCGGTGGCGACTGCGACACCGACGACGAATCCGAGGTCCAGCCGCCCGATCCCAAGCCCGAGCCCCGCAGCTGCGGCTTGGCGCCTACGGCCCACCGCAGCGCGCTGCTGTCGGCCTTGGCGCTGGCGCTCACCTGGCTGTTGATCCGAGTGCGTCGCTACGGGGTCGAGGTCTAGTTTTTCGACGCAGGGAAAGTGACCGGGTCGAATGTATCGCTCCGCGCGCG
>CAZHIK010000718.1:0-5168 GCA_964532635.1 uncultured Enterobacterales bacterium | reverse complement strand
GCGGGTGATGCGCTGGTGTGGCGCTATCCGGGGCGCGTGGTGGTGGCGCTGTGAGTCCACGCATCGAGCAACGCTGATACGACCACCCCGCGGTCGAAGTTCGCCACGGCCCGCTCTCGGCCGGCCGCGCCAAGCTTCACTCGCAGCTCACGGTCCTTGGCCAGCTTCACGATGGCATCGGCCAGGCCAGCGGGGTCCCTGGGTTGGACCAGCAGGCCGGTGTCGTCCTGGATCACCGCGTCGGGGATGCCGGAGATGTCGGTCGCCACCACGGGCAAGCCGGCGGTCATGGCTTCCACCACCGTGACCGGGAAGCCCTCGGAGTGGCTGGGCAAGCAGAAGATGTCGGCGTCGGCGTAGGCCTTCAGGCGCTCGGCACCCTTCACCCAGCCCAACACCTGGACCTCGGGGCCGAAGTCACGTTGGGCCAGCTCCGCCTGGAACGCGTCCCAGTCCGCGCCGTGGCCCGCGAAGACGATCTGGACCTCGGGGGCCCGAGCCTTGATCTGCGGCACTGCGTCGAGCAGGTCCCAGACACCCTTGGCCCGGATGATCCAGCCCATGAACAGGACGCGGACCGGGGGCCCGGGATCGTGAGCGGCCACCACGTCGAGATCGTCGGGGTCCACCGGGTTGTACAGCACCCTCACGGGCACGTCGGGGCCCGCCCACTCCTGCACCATCGGCACCGCTGGCTCGTTGACCACCAACACCATCTCAGCCCGCCGCAGGGTGCGACGCATGGTGGTCGCAGCCAGGCGTGAGCCCTTCACCGCTTCCTCCAGGCCGTGGGTGGCGTGCACGTGGATCACGGTGGGGACGCCGTGGGCACGCGCAGCGTGGGCGTACAGCGCCTCGCGGTACAGCGAGACCGGGCCACCCAGGTGGATGTGCGCCAGGTCGGGCCGGTAGCCCCGGGCCAGGGCCGCGGCGAAGCCCACCGAGCCGGTGAGCACTCGGGCCAGCTTGCGCGGGTGGGAGCCTGCGGTGGACGATGAGAAATACCGCACGTCCACGTCGGCCAACTCGGGCGCCCGCAGCACGGTCTGGACCATGCTGGAGATGCCGCCGATGGTCTGGAGGCTGGGGCCCACCATGGCCACGTGCAGGCTGTCGCCCTCGAGGCTCGGTTCACGCAGCCGGGCCAAGGTCCGACGGAAGGCCTCTTCGGCCACGTTCTTGCCAAACGCGAAGTTGTGCAGGTAGCGCGGGCCCATGCGCTTGGGCTCCTGAAGGATCCGCCAGGACCACTCCATGCCGATCTTCTGGACCCACAGGGGGGCCCGCGAAGCCACGCCAGACAGCACGTCGAAGTAGCCGCCCACACCCAGTACGAAGCGGATGTTCAGCTGGGCGCGGTGACGCTCGACGAACTCTTCCTTCTTGGGAGAAGTGATGGCGATGAGCAGGATCTCCGCGCCGGACGCGTTGATGTCGGCCACGATCTCGGCCTCGTCCTCCTCGCCGAAGTAGCCGTTGCGGGAGCCCGCCACGCGCACCCCGGGGTGGGCGGCGCGCACCGCTTCGACCGCGCCCACCAGGGACTCTTCCTTGGCGCCCAGCAGGTAGACGCCCCAGCCCTTCTCCACCGATAGCGCCAGCAGGTTGGTGGCCAGGTCCGGCGTGGCCACCCGCTCGGGCAGAGGTCGCTCACCGAAGACTCGACTCAGGGCCACCGGCGGCCAACCGTCTGGGAAGATGATGTCAACCGGGCGCACGATCTCGCCGAAGTATGGCTCCTCCACTATCTTCTGCAGGTGCTCGAGGTTGACGCCCACACCCTGGTAGAGGTGGCCGTCGTCGGCCTCGATGAAGCCGGTGATGCGGTCGAGGGCGCCCTGCATGTCCACCACGTCGAAGGGCACCCCGAACAGCTCGATGCGCTCGGGGATGGACATCGGTCGGCCTACTTGTCGTCGAGGCGCAGGTCGCGGCGCATCCAGGCCACAGTACGGGCGATGCCTTCCTCGATGTCCACCTCGGCGCGATGGTCCAGATCCCGGCGGATCTTGGAGAAGTCCATGTGCTTGACCATGGTGGTGTGGGCTTCCGCGTTCTTGTAGGTGACCAGGCTGGGATCGGCGCCGGTCTCCTTCAGCACGACCTCGGCCAGCTGCTCGATGGAGATCTCCCAGTCCTCATTGGAGCCCACGTTGTAGACCTCGCCTGGGATGAAGTTGTCCACGATGTTGGCGAAGGTGCGGGCGGTGTCGCCGACGTAGTCGAAGATGCGCAGGTGGCCCTTGTGGCAGGTGACCGGCAGGCCGTGCAGCAGGCGGTAGCAGTACACCGGGACCACGCCGCGGTAGCGGTTGTAGTGCTCGTGGGGGCCGTAGCAGTTCACCGGGCGCACCCGAACCACCTCGACGCCGAACATGTCGGCGTGGTTGAGGCACTGCATCTCACCCGCCCACTTGGTGATGGCGTAGTCGTTCATCTGCTTGATGGGCACCTTCTCCATCACGTCTTCGGACATCTTGCCCATGTAGTCGCCGTACACCTCGGCGCTGGAGAAGAAGATCATCTTGTACTTGTACTTGTCCTGCAGCAGCAGCATGTTCTTGGTGCCGACCACGTTGGTGCGCCACAGCAGGTCGTAGTGATCCTCGCCGTTCCAGCGGCCGTACTCGGCGGCCAGGTGGTAGACGAAGTCGAACTTGCGCTGGGAGAACATCTGCTCGAGCTGATGCAGGTAGGTGACGTCCAGGCGCATGTGCTGCGGATCCGAGCCGGGGGTGATGTCCAGGGTCCAGACATCGTGACCGCGGGCGCGCAGGTCGTTTCTGAGGTTGGTGCCGATGAAGCCGGCACCGCCGGTGATGAGGATCGAAGCCATGGGACGTCTCCGGGGGTTCCTTCGAAAATTTCAGCGAACTACGCCGACAATGGAAGAATGTGCTGCACCGTGGAGCCGCGCAGCGGGGCCGACCCTGTAACCCTGGGGGTCAAGGCCGCCAACCGCAGGATCGGGCCGCCACGGGCCGCACACCGGCCTGGTGGAGAAGAGGCTGCCGGGTGATCCATCCCGGCCGCGCCGTGACACCGACGGCTCCCGACGGCTCTGATGCCCAGAACTCCCTGGGAGGCAGCATGTGGCGAGCCCTGAAGACCGTCCGTTCCCACCTGGGGTGGTCCATCACTGCGGCCATGGTCGCGGGCCTGGCCTGGGGTTGGTTCCTGCCCTCGGCGGGCCTGAAGCCCCTGATCCTGCCCCTGACGGTGGTGATGATCCTGCCGATGATGGTGGGCATGAACGGCAAGGCTCTGTTCGGGCGCTGCACCTGGCGACTGGCCATCGGGGTGCAGCTGGTCAACTTCGTGGCGATGCCCGCAGTGGGCTGGCTGCTGGGCCGCCTCTTCTTCCCGGGGCAGCCCATGGTGGCCCTGGGCCTGCTGCTGATGGCCCTGATCCCCACCAGCGGCATGACGGTCTCCTGGACCGGGTTCGCCAAGGGCAACGTGGCCGCCGCCACCAAGATGATGGTGGTGAGCCTGTTGCTGGGCGCGGTGCTCACACCCTTGTACACCCAGGTATTGATGGGTCGATCCGTCGATGTCCCCCTGCTGGACATGTTCACCAAGATCGGCCTGCTGATCGTGGTGCCCCTGGTCCTGGGCCAATTCGCCCGCACCGTCCTGCTTCAACGCATAGGCAGGCCGGCCTTCATGAAGCGCATCAAGCCCCGAATGCCGCTGCTGAGCACGATCGGGCTGCTGGGCATCGTGTTCGTAGCCGTGGCCCTGAAGGCCCGTAGCATCCTCACCGATCCCATGAGCATCCTTCCCCTGCTGCCCGCCATCCTGCTGTTCTACATCGCCAGCTTCGGCTTCTCGAGCCTGCTGGCCAGAGCCACCCTGGACCGCGCCGACGCCGTGGCCATGGTCTACAGCGTGGGCGTGCGCAACCTCAGCATCGCCCTGGCATTGGTGATGACCGCCTTCGGCACCGAAGGGGCTGCGGGTGCCTTGATCATCGCGGTGGCATTGATCGTCCAGGTCCAGGCAGCGGCCACCTATCTGAAGGTAGTGCCCCGGCTCCTGGGGGCCGCCGTCGAGCCGAGGATCCAGGCCGCCACAGGCTGAGGGGCATGCATCTCAGCGCCCCAGCCAGCGCCTCACCGTCCCACAGAAGATCCCGTCCACCCGCCGCGAGACCAGCTCCAGCGGCGAGTGTCCGCGGCTGCCGGCGACCCAGAACATCCAGGCCAGCAACGCCAACGTGATGACGAAGTTGGGCCAGGCGTTGAAGGCCCACTGACCCCGCCAGATCAGCTCGACATCCCCGAAGGGCCACAGGTAGCGGATGGGCCAGGACGAGCCGTCCGGACCACGGGAGCCCGCCAGATCCGCCAGCAGGTGCAGGTGGAAGCTCAGCAGCACCAGCAGCCCGGTCTTCGCTCGCTCCCTGGCCACCGCCACAGCCACCGCGGTGGCCGCCAGCCCAAACGCCAGGTTGTGGGCCAGCACGTGATGGTACAGCGCGTACCAGTACAGTGGCTGCTCGCTGTGCAGGGTGAGCTTCTCCACCACGATGCCAAGGCCGTCCAGATCGGGCAGTACCCCCGCCACGCACACCAACACCCTATCGCGCCGCGAGAGGGGCAGAACGGTGGCCGTGGCCCAGCCGGTGAGCAGGTGGGTGACAGGGTGCATGGAAGGCTCCAGAGCCAGCCACAGCCTATCAGCCAGGGGCGCGGCGGAGACCACTGCCCAGACTGGAGTGGACTGGGAGCCGTTCGTGGGCAAAGATGGACCGAAGACCTCGGAGGTCGAGATGCAGAAGTCCAGGCAAGGCGCCACACCGCCGCGCACCAAGAAGTCCAGCCAGGATGCCGGCTCCAGCCAAGGCGCCAGCTCCAGCCAGGTGGGCTCGCCGGACTGGGCCCTCGAGCAGCAGCAGGCTGCCGGCAACCAGACCGTGCTGGGCATGATCGGCGGCACACGCGACAACGCCGAGATCGCGGCCGGGCGGCCCATCGGCCGCATGGTCGAGTGGGTCCCCAAGCGCGGCGGCGAGATGAAGTGCCGCTGCGTGTTTCCCCCAGGCACCAAAGTCAACGTGGGTGACGTAGGCACCATCGGCGACAAGTGGGGCTACCGGGTGGAGCGCTGGGAAGAGATCAACGACAACATCCACATCGAGTTCGTCACCATGGCCCCCGAAGACC
>CAZHIK010000717.1:0-5171 GCA_964532635.1 uncultured Enterobacterales bacterium | reverse complement strand
CTGGTAGGAGGAGCCCAGGGCCTCGGCGATGGCTGTGGGCAGCCGCCCGAGCCCGCCCTCGAAGGACCACAGGCCCTTGCGGGGGGTGATTCCCGCAGCCTCCCGCGCGGCGGTTCGGCGGCGGTAGTAGGGGATGGAGCCGAGGATCATGCTCCCGGCTTCCTGCTCGAAGCCCCAGAAGAGGGGGAAAGCCGCAGGGGCGGAGAGCAGCGCGGGATCGCCGGCGTAGACTCCGGAGATGAAGGCGCCAGCCAGCACCCGAGCGGCCTCCGCACCGAAGCGCCGCACGAAGAACTGCTCGGCGCTGTCGGTGGGCTCGCCACGCTCGATGCGGATGGGCTCGGTGGCGAGCATGAACTTGGCGCCCAAGGACAGCAGGGGCGTCGTCAGGAAGGACCAGGCTCCGGTGGGCATGGCGTGGATGGTGCCGTGGCGAGCGATGAAGCGCGCGCCGGACTCTGGGCGGGTGGGCACCAGGGCTTCACCCAGGCCCAGCTCCTCGGCCAACTGGAAGACCCAGTCACCGCTGGACATCAGGCTGTGGGGCCCCAGCTCCACCAGGAAGTCGTCCACGGGCTCGGTGGCCACGTTTCCCCCGGGGCGCTCCCCGGCCTCGAGCAGGCGGACCGACAGCCCCTGCTGCTGCAGCCGCAGCGCGCAGGACAGTCCGGCCACTCCGCCGCCGACGACGATGACGTCGAGACGTTCCTCACTCACTCCTCACCTCCGAAGGGGCACCAGCCGGCGCCGCGGATGGTGGACCGGGCCCGCGCTTCGAGCAGATCCAGCAGGGCGGGATGAGCCCCGGGTGCCGGCGCACGGGCCACCCGGGCGATGCCCAGCTCCCCCGCACGCTCCTTGGCTTCGTGGTCCAGGTCCCAGCGTGTCTCCAGGTTCTCGCAGACGAAGGAGATGGGCTGGATGACCAGATCGCCGATCCCCTCCCCTGCCAGCCGCTCGATCTCGTCCTCGAGGTAGGGGCCGGTCCAGGCCGCGGGACCCAACCTGCTCTGGAAGGCCAGGGACCAGGGCGTGCCCGCGGGCAGTCGGGCCGCCAGGGCCGCAGCGCTCGCCCTCACCCGCTCCGGGTAGGGATCACCAGCACGCTCGAGCCGCTGGGGCAGGCCGTGGGCCACCATCAGCACGTGGCTGGATGGCCGCAACAAGGGCAGCAGCCCCTCGGCCAGGGCCCGAACGAAGCCGGCATCCACCGCGAAGTCGGGGCACAGGGTGGCCGCCAGGCCTCGCCGGGTGGCTGCCGCCAGCAGCCGCCGCTGGCAAACATCGCTCGTGGTCCAGGAGCGCTGTGGGAACAGGGGCAGGCCCACCACGCGCTTCACTCCGCTCTGGGCCAGCTCGTCGACGACCTCGGGGATCTTCGGTGCGGCGTAGCAGTAGGCCGGGCGGACCAGGAAGGGCTCGCCCATGCGCTCGGCGAGGGCCTGCACCAGGACCTGGACCGCCGCGGGCAGGGGGCTACCACCGACGGCCTGGTAGCGCCGCCGCACCTTGGGGGCCCGATGCAGGGCGATGCCCTGAGCCAGGGCCTGGCGCACCCCCGGGGGCAGGGGCAGGATGGCCGGGTCCGACAGCAGGCTGGCGATGAACGGGCGCACCTCGGCGGCGGCGCCGGGGGCTCCGTAGTCCATCAGCAGCAGCGCCGGACCCCGCATCACACCGTCCGGGAGTAGCGCCGCAGAGCCGGATCCCGCTCCAGGTAGCGGTCGAAGACCATGCACACGTTGCGCACGAACAGGCGGCCCAGCTCGGTGACCTCGATGACCCCGGGCCGCCGGATCACCAGCCCGTCGGCCACGAGGGGCGCCAGCAGGGTCAGCTCCTCGTCGAAGTAGGCCTCGGCGTCCACGCCGAAGCGCGCCCCGAGGGCCCCCAGGTCCGCGCGCATGGTGCAGGAGAGCTCCAGGATCAGCTCCCGCCGCAGCACGTCGTCGTCGCTGAGCACAAAGCCCCGCAGCCAGGGCATGCTCCCGGACCGCACAGCCTCGCGCCAGGCGGGCATGTCTTTGAGGTTCTGGGTGTAGGAGCGGCCCACCCAGCTGATGGCGCTGATACCCAAGCCCACGGTGTCCAGCCCTCGGCCGGTGGTGTAGCCCATGAAGGTGCGCCGCAGGGTGCCGGCCTCGAGGGCCCGCACCAGCGGGTCGTCCGGCAAGGCGAAGTGGTCCATGCCCACGGGCACATAGCCTGCGTCCACCAGACCCTGGGCCAGGCCGACGAACAGCTCCACCTTCTGGTCCGGGGTGGGTAGCCCGCGGCCCTCGAGCACCCGCTGGTGCTTCTGCATCCAGGGCACGTGGGCGTAGGAGTACAGGGCGATGCGGGTGGGGCGCAGGGCCCGGACCCGCTCGAGGGTGGCGTCGCGGGTGGCCGTGGTCTGGCCGGGCAGGCCGTAGATGAGATCGAAGTTGATCTCGGTGATGCCCCGCTGCCGCAGGTGGGCCACCACCTCCTCGATCTGCACCAGGGCCTGGTCGCGGCGCACCGCCGCCAGCACGTCGGGCTCGAAGTCCTGGACCCCCAGGGAGAAGCGGGAGAAGCCGTGCTCGCAGAAGGCGTCGATCTTGTCGGGGGTGGCGCTGCGGGGCTCCATCTCCACCGAGCGCTCGGCGTCAGGCTGCAGCTCGAAGCGCTCGGCCAGCGTCCCCAGGAGCCGGTGGGTCTGGGCCACGCTCAGGAAGTTGGGTGTGCCCCCCCCCAGGTGCACCTGCTGCACCGGCCGCGAGGGGTCCACGATGCCGCCCACCAAGTCCATCTCGGCGATCAGCTCGCCGATGTGGGCGTCCACCACGTCGTCCGGCCGCCGGCCCAGGGTGTGGCAGCCGCAGAACAGGCAGCGGGAGCGGCAGAAGGGCACGTGCAGGTACAGGGACAGGCCCGGGTCGTCGGCCAAGCCATTGCGGTCGCGCCAGCGCGCGGTCAGCTCCGTCGGATCCTGCTCCGAGAAGTGGGGTGCCGGCGGGTAGCTGGTGTAGCGGGGACCCCGCACGTCGTACTTGTCGCGCAGCGCGGCGTCCACCTCCCGGGGGTCGATGACCCGGTGGGTGGTCATTCTCCAAGCTCCACCACGGCGTTGACGAAGGCCTCCACACCCTCGGGGGGGATGTCGGGCACCAGGCCCTGGCCGAGGTTGAGGATGAAGCCCTGCCCGCCGGTCTGCTCCACCAGGGCGTGGACCTGGGAGCGGATGCGATCGTGGGGGCCGAGCAGCTCGGCGGCGTCCATGTTGCCCTGAAGGGGCACCTCGGGGCCAAGGATGGCCCGGGCGTGGTCCAGGCGGATGGTCTGGTCGATGGAGAGCACGTCGGCCCCGGCCGTGGCGGCGTCCTTCAGGTGGGAGGCCGCGCCCCGCAGGTAGAGCACCTTGGGCACGTCCAGGTCGGCGATGCGGGCGAAGACCCGGCGCACTGCGGGCAGGGCCAGGGTGCGGTAGTCGTCGGGGCACAGCAAGCCAGCCCAGGAGTCGAAGACCTGGACCACGTCGGCGCCGGCTTCCACCTGCAGCCGCAGCAGGTCGGCCACCTTGTCGGCCAGCCCGAACAGCAGCCGCCGGGCCATGTCGGGATCGTGGTAGGCCAGCGCCTTGAGGTGCCGCAGGTCCTTGGAGGGCCCGCCCTCGACCATGTAGGCGGCCAGGGTGAGGGGCGCGCCCGCGAAGCCGTACAGCGCGAGATCGGGGTGGATGTGCTGGCACATCAGCCGCACCGCGTCCCCGACGTAGGACAGCTCGTGGGCCACATCGACGTCGTTGAGCCGGGCGATGTCGTCCTCGCCCGCGAAGGGGTGGGTCATGGTGGGACCGCCCTTGCCGTAGACCACACCCGAGCCGGCGGCCTCGGGGATGACCAGGATGTCGCAGAAGATGATGGAGGCATCGACCGCGAAGCGCCGCAGGGGCTGGAGCGTGACCTCCACCGCCAGCTCGGGGGTGCGGACCACCTCCCAGAAGCTGTGCTTCGCGCGGACGGCCAGGTACTCGGGCAGGTAGCGGCCGGCCTGGCGCATCAGCCAGACGGGAGGCCGATCGACGGGTTGGTTGCGGCAAGCGGCGAGCAGGCGTTCACGTGGGGTCATGGGCATGGGCGGCTCCTGAGTTCAGGGGCGCATCTTAGGCCACGAAATCATCCGTTTCGTCACAGCTTGATCACGACGAGCCCGCACCGAGCCCCGAGCGGTGAGCTGCGTCACATCGTGGCGCCCTTATGTGAGCAGCGGCGTACTACAGCCCCAGGAAGCGGATGGCGAAGCCGCAGGCCACCAGAGAGATGCCGGCCAGGGCATGAGTCCAGCGCTCCATGGTCTTGAGCGGCAGCAGCTGCACCCCCCCCTGCAGCAGCAGCACCAACACCAGGATGGTGGCTACGGTGGAGACGGTGAAGGCCAGCGCCACCAGCAGGAAGGCCCCCAGCCCCGCCAGGGCCCAGGAGGCCAGACTCAGGGGGATGAGGGACTCGCAAGGGCCAAACACGAAGATGGTGAACAGCACCCAGGGTGTGAGCCGCGCGATGGTGCGGCCGTGGACGTGGAGATGGCCGTCCTCGTGGTCGTGCGTGTGTTCGTGTTCATGAACCTCGCCGTCGGCGTGGGCGTGGCTGTGGGTGTGGGCCTTGCCCCGCAGCGCTCGGCGCACGCCCCACAGACCGTAGGCAGCGCCCACGCCCATCAGAGCCCAGGCCGCCACGTCACCCCGCAGCTCGTGGAGGTGGGCCAGGCCGTGGCCTTCCCAGCCCTCGAGGGCGGTGCCCAGCACGATGAGCACCACGGCGATGGCCACCGAGCCCACCACGTGGCCCAGACCGCACACCGCGGTGACCACCATGGTCTTGGCCCGGGACCAGCCCTCCGACGCGGCCATGGCCACGAAGGGAACGTAGTGGTCGGGCCCCAGCACGGTGTGCAGGAAGCCGAGGGCGAAGGCCGTCCAGGCCAGGAGCAACACGCTGCCGGACTGCAGGCTTTCTTCGAGCATGGGGGGCTCCGGGAGAGGGTGTGATTTTCCGCGCATCGGTAATACGGCCACATCGCAGCAGCCAGGTCGCCGGTGGATATCGAGTCGGGGTATGACCTTGGTCGATCCGTGAGCCTCGGAGCCCCCATGCGAAGCACCCTCCCCGCGCTGGCCCTGGTCCTGGTCGGATGCCCCGGTGGCGAGC
>CAZHIK010000716.1:0-5185 GCA_964532635.1 uncultured Enterobacterales bacterium | reverse complement strand
GGGAGCCGATCTTCCGCATCGGGGACGAGTCCGACGGCTTCTACATCATCGACGCCGGCTACCTGGCCCACTAGCGTCCGTAGCGTCCCTCACCAGCGGGCCTTGGTCCGCTCGCCATATCTCCTGCATCGCATAGGGTTGCAGCGCGGGACGAACCCGCACCAGCACCCTTGCAGGAGAGTCACCATGGAAGAGCAGAAGCAGGCCATCGTCAAGGCCCTCGAAGACGCCGGCGAGCCCGTCCGCCCCGGCGACATCGCCGCTGCCACCGGCATCGACAAGGCCCAGGTCTCCAAGCTGATCAAGAAGCTGAAGGCCGAGGGCAAGGCCCACTCCCCCAAGCGATGCTGGTGGGCCGCCGGCTCGGGCGAGTAGGTCGCGTTCAGCACGCGGGAACCGAGGGCGGTCATGGGGTGTCCCTGATCGCGCCATGCCCGCCGCCCAACGTCTCGTCCTGGCCCTCTGCCTGTTCCTGTGCGCCTGCAGCATCGGAGCGGCGCAGCCAGAGGCCGATCCTGCACCCCAGCCCGACGCTGGTGCCGATCCCCCACGCTGGGGCCCGGCCCTGGTCGAGGGCGTGCCCCACGTCCGCCAGCGCCCCGACTTCTGCGGCGAGGCCTGCGTGGCCATGGCTATGCAGGGCCTGGGCCACGACGTCGATCAGGACATGGTCTTCGCCGCCAGCGGCGTGGATCCGGCGCTGGGCCGCGGGGTGTGGACCCCGGAGCTGAAGCGCGCCCTCGAGCACCTGGGCTTCGATCCAGGGCCGGTCTGGGAGCGCATCGAGGCCGAGCCCAGCGCCGCGGATCTGGATCGTGCCTGGAGCGCCCTGCACGCCGATCTCGAGCAGGGTGTGCCCAGCATCGTGTGCATGCACTACGACGACCCGCCCATGGACAGCGAGCACTTCCGCCTGGTGTTGGGCTACGATCACGCCACCGACGAGGTGCTCTACCATGAGCCCGCCGAGGACGACGGTGCCTGGCGACGCATGCAGCGCGAGCGCTTCCTGGCCCTGTGGCCCCTGAAGGGGCGCCAGGACTGGACCCTCATCCGGCTGCGCATGGCGCCGGAAGACCTGCGCCCGCCCCTGCGAGCCGACACCCACAGCGCCGGGGACTACGCCCAGCACGTGCGGACCTTGCAGGGGATGCTACCCGCAGGCTTCACCGTGGTGGTGGAGCCCCCCTTCGTGGTTGTGGGCGACGAGGCTCCCGACGTGGTCAGGAAGCGGGCGGCCAGCACCGTGCGCACCTACTCTCGAGCCCTCGAGCAAGACTTCTTCGAGCGGCGGCCCGAGGCGATCTACACCATCTGGCTGTTCGCCAACGCCGAGTCCTACTACCACCACGCCGAGCACCTGTGGGGCGAGCGCCCGGACACCCCCTACGGCTACGCCAGCGATGACGACAAGGCCCTGGTGATGAACATCGCCACCGGCGGCGGCACCCTGGTGCACGAGATCGTCCACCCCTACGTGCACGCCGACTTCCCCGCCTGTCCCCAGTGGCTCAACGAGGGCCTGGCCAGCCTCTTCGAGCACGTCTCGCTCCAGGACGGCCACATCACCGGGCACACCAACTGGCGCCTGCACGGCCTGCAGGAGGCCATCGAGCTGGACGCCGTCCCCAGCTTCCGCTGGCTCATGGAGCAGAGCTTCGACCAGTTCTACCGACAGGACCCCGGCACCAACTACGCCCAGTCCCGCTATCTGTGCCAGTACCTGCAGGAAAAGGGGCTTCTGAGGGAGTACTACAAGGAGGTCAGGGAGAACCAGGCCTCGGACCCCACCGGCTACGACACCTTCACCCGGATCCTCGACATCGAGGATCAGGCTGTGTTCGAGGCGGAGTGGGAGGCCTGGGTGAAGAAGCTGGAGCGCTGAGCCAGCGGCTCAGGGCTGCACCCCGATGGCGCCGGGGATGTACTCGAGGCCGCTGCCGAAGCTGTCGAGGCCCAGGTCCGTGATCGCGCCGGGGCCGAACCGCACCCGGCGCAGGCCCTGGTTCTCTGTGAGCACCACCAGGCCCTTCAGCTCGCCCCGAGTGACCATGGACGCAGCGGTGGGCAGGGCTGGCGAGGAGCCGCTGTAGCCGGGCTCTCCCAGCAGGGTGTAGGGCTCGGCCCCTCCAGGGTCGTAGTCGAGCTCGAACAGGGCGTCGGAGAAGCCGCTGAGCACCAAGGCTTTGTCGCCGAAGGGTGAGGCGACGATGTCCACCGGATCGTCCACGTCCGGCAGCAGCTGCAGCGGCTCGAGCCCGTCGTCGGTGACCGCGGCCACCGCGATGCGGTTGGGGATGCCGCTGAAGCCGGCATTGTCACCGATGAGCAGCGTGGCGTCGTCGAAGCTCAGGGCCGCCCCTGCGAAGATGGCCTCGTCATCGCCGAAGGCGTCCGCACCCGCCAGCACGGCAGGGACCTCCCCCGGCTCGAGCAGGAAGGCGTCCTCGCCCCCGCTGGCACCCGCCGCCTCGCGGCCGACCAGCAGCGCGCGATCCAGCCGGCCGTGCATGAAGCCCATCCAGGCCGGCAGCTTGGCCTCCAGCACCCGCTCCGCCGGGCCGAGCTCACCGCTGTCGCAGTCGATGGCGGCCCGGTACAGGCCACCGCCGTTGTCGGGCCAGTTGCCGTCGATGATCCAGGCCCACTCTCCCGTGGGATCCGAGACCACGGCCGAGGCGTAGAACTCACCCTCCAGGCGGGCGTGGATCACCCGCACCTCGCTCGCGCTGACGGCCTCGAAGACACCCAGGCTGCCGTCGTCGTGGGCCACCATGCCGATGCTGCCGTCGGGGGTGAAGACCACGTGGCCGTCGTAGCCACGGCCCATCTCCACCCGAGCACCCGTGTCGCTCAGCCCACCGTCGGTGCCGAGGGTGAACACACCCCAGGCCTGGGCCTGGGATCCGTCGGCTCCGTAGGGGTAGGCCACCAGCACCAGCCGATCGCGATCCGCGGCCCCCGGCTCGGCCCGACAGCCGTCCGCCACCGGCGTCTCGGTGTCCGAGTCCCCGGTGTCACCGCCGGTGTCGTCGGACAGATCGCCGGGATCGTGCCGCTCGGGGCCCTCCGGATCACATCCCAACAGGTAGACCATCGCGAACAGCATGAACGTAGGGGCGCACTTCATGTGCGCCCGCTATCGCGGCGAACCACCGGACGTAAAGTGCGCCTACTCCAGCTGGTCCAGCTTGCTCAGCCATGCCTCGAGCAGGATCAGCACCCACAGGGCACCCCCGTGGTAGCGCTCGCCACGCAGGTGGGCCCGCACCATCGCCTGCACGGGCTCCGGCTTCCACAGCCCCCACGGAGCGTCCAGCAAGCGCTGGGCCCGGGCCTGGAGGAACGCTGCGCCGTCCCGCCGCAGCCAGCGGTTCAAGGGGGCTGGCCAGGAGCGCTTGGGGCGGTCGTAGACCGTGCGGGGCACCCGGCCCTTCAGCAACCGACGCATGGGCCACTTGGGCTTGGGCAGGCCCCAGCTTGTGCGCACCTTCCACTCGCCGGGGATGCCGTTGAGGTAGCCATAGACACCTGCATCCAGCATGGGGAAGCGGTGCTCGATGCCGCAGGCCGCGGCCATGCGCTCGGCGCGAGCCAGGATGTCCTCGGGCAGCCAGCCCCGCTGGAAGATGGCCAACAGGGTGTTGATGGGATCGGTCTCCACGCCCGCGTACAGGGGCAGCAGGACCTCGTGGCGAAGGCGCGGCCGCGCGGGATCACGCCCGAGCAGCTCGATCCGGGCGGGATGATCGAAGACCTCGGTGCCTCCAGCCAGCCGCTGCATGCCGTAGCGCATCGGTCGCAGGGCCAGGTCCGATAGCCCCGCACCTCGCAGGCCTTCCTCGACCCGGCAGCGCAGCCGCGCCGTGGCTCGGTCCAAGACCCCGACCTGCTTCATGACCAGACCCAGCGCCGCCAGGTGTCCACCGGCGAGCAGCTCGTCGCCACCTGTGCCGCTGAGCACCACCCGCACATCGCGCCTCGCCTCGCGGAGCACAGCGTACTGCCCCACCGCCGCGGGATCGGGCAGGGGGCCTCCCATGGCCAGGGTGCAGCGCTCGAGGGCCGCGTCGAAGCTCGCGCTGTCCAGCTCCACCTGCTGCAGTGACAATCCGTGGAGCCGTGCCACCCGGCCGGCGAAGGCGGCCTCGTCCACACCGGACTCGGGGAAGTGCAGGTGGAAGCAGCGCAGGTCGATGCCTTCCTGGACCGCAGCCAGGGCCATGGCGGTGGAGTCGATGCCACCGGACAGCAGCAGTCCCACGGGGCCACCGGTGCGCCCCCGGCGGGTCACCGCCCGGCGCAGCAGCCGCCCGATCTCGTCCACTCCCTCCCTGCTGCCAGGGGTGGGGGCCGAGGGCGGCGCCATGGACGGTCGCAGGCGCTGCTCGACGCGGGTTCCGTCACGGTCGAAGCGCAGCAGGCACCCCGGTGGGAGGGCCTGGACGTCACGCAGCAGGGTTCGCGGTGCGTGGACGTAGCGAAAGGCGAGGAACTCGCAGAGGTTGTCCAGGGATAGCTGCCGGGACACCCAGGGCAGCAAGGTGAGGCGATCCGCCAACGAGGCCACCGCACAGCGACCGCCGCAGACGTGGTAGTGGAGCGGACGCAGACCCAGGGGATCACGAGCGAGATAGAGCGCCCGCTCCTTGCGGTCCCAGACCGCGATGGCCCAGGCACCATCCAGCCGCTCGAGGCAGTCCGGACCCCAGGCCTCCCAGGCCTGCAGCAAGACCTCGGCGTCCCCGAGGGGGCGATCGCTCCGGCTGGCATCCCCGAGGACCCGACGGGCCAGATCGACGTGGTCGTACAGGCGCCCGTCGAAGGCAAGGACGTAGCGGTCGGAGACGATGGGCTGCCTGACTCCTCCTGCGGTGACGCGGTTGCGGTGCTGGGCCAGCAGCGCGGGCCCCTCGGTGAAGAGGCCGTGCTGGTCGGGCCCGCGCAGGGCCACCGCGCGAGACAGCCGCTCCCCGAGCTCCCGATCGGGGGGGCCGCTGTAGTCGATGATGGCTGCGATTCCGCCCAAGGGCTCTCCGGACCGTGGTCCATCAGCATCACCCGCTGACAGGCCCTGTCAAGCCTCAGGGGCGAGCGGGGGGAGCCGGAGGCCGGCCACCGAGGATGTCGCAGAGCCCAACGGAAGAGCCACCGGGCCCCGGCTCCACCGTGAGCCGTCCGTACC
>CAZHIK010000715.1:0-5186 GCA_964532635.1 uncultured Enterobacterales bacterium | reverse complement strand
CTCCTCGGGCATGTGCCGTACCACCGCCAGCCAGGCGCCGCAGGTGCCCAGGCTGCTGGGGTAGCGCTCCGGCAACGCCAGCGCTTCGGGATAGCGCCCCAAGGCCACGTGGGTGCGGGCCAGCAGATCCCAGACCGCCTCTGCAAGGGAGGGTTCCAGCGACTGCCCAGCCAACGGCTCGAGCAGGTCCAGGGCCCCCCGCGGCTCACCTCGCGCCAGTAGCTCTTCAGCGGCCCGCAGGCGCGGGACCTGCAGCGAGGCCCCGCCCGCCACGGAGGGCGACGCGACCGCGTCCAGCGCCAGCTCGACCGCCGCAGCATCGCGGGTGCGTCCAAGGCTGCGCCCATAGCTGTCCAAGGCCTCGCTCCGCAGGGCCACCGGGACCGACAGGGCCAGCAAGGCCTCGAGGGTCTCGGCGGCGCCCTCGCTGTCTCCCGTCGCCTCGAGGGAGCGCGCCCGACGCAACAGCAGGCGCTGCTGGATCTCGGTGCCCTCCTGAACCGACGGCTCGAGGAGCTCGAGCCAGCTGAGCAGGCGCTCCTGCTGATCGAAGCGGTCTGCCAGCCCCGAGGCCTGCTGGAGCAGCTCGCTCTGTCGGGGCGCGGTAGTGGCGGTCGGGAGTGCATCCCCGAGCCAGGCCCAGGCCCCCTCGGCATCCCCCACCTCCACCATCGCCCGAAGCTCGGCGCGCTCCGCATCCTGGGCCACGTGACGCATCCAGCCCGGCTGCCCCTGCAGATCGGCGACCCGATCTCCGAAGCCTCCCTGGATGAGCATCAGCGCGGAGGTCTTCCACAGCTGCAGCCCCACGCGGTCGGGGTGGTCATCGGCGTAGCGCCGGTAGGCGTCCACCACGGCATCGGGGCTCCCGGTGCCCCCGAGCAGGCCCACCAGGGCGTCGGTGATGCGCTCCCGGTCCGGGGCCTCCCGGGTGCTGGCATAGAGTGCGTCGAGCCGCTCGATGGCGCCCTCACGGTCTCCGGTGGCCGCCTGCCAGCTCGCCAGCTCGCGCTGCACCTGGACCCGGCGATCCTCGGGCACGGTCTCCGACGCGGCGCCCTGGACCAGGGCGAAGGCGATCTGTGGCCGCCCAACCTGCCCCATCACCGCCGCAGCCGCCAGCCGCTCATCGACCGAGCTCGCCGCGCTGGAACAGGACTGCTCCAGCGCGCTGAGCTCGGTCGGTGTGCTGCCACGGTCCAGCCAGGCCCGCGCTGCCATGATGCGCGCCATGCAGGCACCCAGAGCCTGCTCGGCGTGAGCGAGCTCCGCGGCAAGCCCTGCCTCGTCGTCCAAGGCCACCAGGCAGGACATGGCCTCCTGCCACAGCCCCGCGTCGCTCTCGTTGGCCTCTCGCAGCCTGCGGGCCTGAGCGAGGGCCTCGTCGAAGCGTCCGCTGTCCTGCAGTGCGTCCACGATGCTGCGCCCGAGGTTGTTCCGGACCCAGCCCTCCATGCGATCGGGCTCGGCCAGCACCGCCTGGTAGCCTGCCAGAGCGGCGTCGAGCTCACCCTTCTCCAGCGCGATGGTGAGCTCGAGGGCCACCGCGCGGCTGCGGATGCCGATGGACTCACTGCTGGTGAGGTCCAGGCCGGCCAGGATGCCCAGGGCCCGCTCGTGGAGCGCCGCCCCGGCCGCGACCTCGGCCATCATCAAGCCCAGGTTCTCGCGAGCCTGCACATCGCTGAGGTTTCGCGCGAAGGGCATCAGGGCCTCGAGGGCTGGCTCGATGTCCCCCGAGAGACGCGCACCGTCCAGCAGCAGCCTGGCGGCTTCGTGGACCTGCTGAGGCGTGCCGCGGGAGAGCACATCTTGCAGGACGGGATCGTTGTGTGGGATGGCCCCATCGCGCGCCCGGGCCCGCAGGGTGGTCAAGGCCAGCTCCTGCCCCTGGCCCGCCTTGGTGAGCATGGGGTTGTCCACCCGCTGAAGCAGCGCGGTGATGCGCTGGGGCTCAGCGAGGCGCTCCATCCAGGTCGCCAGCTCCCGCAGCAGGTTCTGAGCGGGCTCCTTGTCGGCTACCGCCGCCAGGACCGGCTCGAGGGCGGCCACCGCACCCGCCTCGTCCCCGGACCTCAGCAGAGCCTCCGCCATCAGCCAGCCGTGACGTGCCACCGCGTCGAAGGGCAGGGTCGGCTCTAGGGGACTGGAGCTGAGCAGCGCCACGGCCGGACCGAGCTGACCCGACTCCACCAGCAGCTCTCCCCGGACCATGAGAAGCTCGAAGTCCAGGCGCGGATCCCCGTGGGCCGAAAGGCCGTCAAGCAGCTCCACAGCAGCTTCGGGCTGCCCAAGCTGCAGGTGGAGGTCCACCATGGCCGCCAGGCGCTCGACGTGGGCCAGATCGTCCACCGTCTGGCCCGCGGCGCGGTGCTCGAGCATCGCCAGCGCCAGATCGGGCCGCTCCAGCGCCACCAGGCGATCCACCGCATTGCGCGCATGCCCCCAGCGATCCGCGGGGCCGAGCTCTGGCTCGGTGACGGCGCCAAGCAGCCGCTCCGCCAGCTCCCACTCCCCCAGGACCAGCAGCTCGACGGGGGTGAACTCGAGCTGGTGGGCTGGCAGCTCGGTCAGCTCGAGCAGGGTGGCGGCCACGTCGAGCTGAAGGGACCTCCAGCGATCGTCGGTGGGCTCCGGATCGTCGGGGTGGGCAGGGCTGGCCTGGAGCCCCTCGGCGCCGAGCACCGCAGCCTCGAGGCGCAGGGCTTCGAGCACCTGCTCCGGGAGCTCCACCGCACCCTTCAGCTCCGTGACCACTACCTCGGCTTGTTCGATGTCGCCCTGGTCCAGGTAGAACCGCCCCAGGGCCACCAGCGCGACGTACAGCTCGCCGGGGTTGTCGCGGGCCAGCTCGACGTAGGCCTGCAGGGAGGCCTCGGCGCGCTCGGGCCGCTCGAGCTGCAGCTCGCACTCCGCCGCGCGCCTCAGCAAACGATAGCGCTGGCTGGCCTCGACGGCACCGCGTCCCTCGAGGGCCTGGGAGACCCGCAGCATGGGCTCACAGCGCTCCACGTCACTTCGACGCTCCAGCGCGTCGAAGCGTGACATCAGCACCGATGTGGGCCACAGCCCGGGGCTGCGCAGCAGCACCACCACCGCCAGGACCAGCAGGATCAGCGCCACCACGAGCCCGATCTGCAGCGGTCGGCTGGCCCGCAGCGCTCGGAAAGCCCTCACCACCGGCGCGTGGGCCAGGTGGGCCCCCTTGTCCGCCAGCTCCTGCTCCAGTGGGCCCGACACGCCCCGACAGCCCTCCACCACGGCTCCCACCCAGCCGCTCTCGATGCTGCTCACCCCGCGCAGCCGACAGCGACGCAGCAGGGTCGCACGCAGGGTGCAGGCCTGCAGCTCCACTTCGCGCAGCTCGGTGTCGTCGATGCTCGCACCGCTCAGGTCACAGCCATCCAGGCGCAGGCTCCCCAGGGCGCAGCCGGTGGCCCGCAGGCCCACCATGGAGCAGCCCTTCATGGAGCCGCCGCTGATGCCCACGTCGTCGAAACGCGCGCCGTCGAGCACGCAGGCCTCGAGGGTGGAGGCCACCAGGCCCAGCTTGATCCACTCCACCCCTGCCAGGTTGGCCCCACGGGCCTGGACCTCCTCGGCGCTGGTCTGGGCAAAGGAGGCGCCGCGAGCGTCCACATCGTGGAGGGTGGCCTTGTCGAGGACCACACGATCCAGGCTCGCCCCGCGCAGATCGGCTCC
This sequence comes from uncultured Enterobacterales bacterium, assembly GCA_964532635.1. Lineage (GTDB taxonomy): Bacteria > Myxococcota_A > UBA796 > UBA796 > JAFGLY01 > CALDOK01. The sequence goes on along the minus strand of CAZHIK010000715.1, from coordinate 1,484 downwards.
ATCGAGCACGGCTCCGCTGAGGTCCACCTGGGACAGCTCGGCACCACAGAAGCAGGCATCCCGGAGATCGGCCCCCTTCAAGGAGACCTGGTCCAGGCTGGCCCGGGCGAAGTCCGCACCGCGCAAGTCCTGGCCGTCGAGGACCTCCTGGCGAAGACGCTGACCCGCGTAGCTGGTGGGATGCTCGGGGGCCGTGTCCTGGGAGCTGGGCATGGGAGCCTCACGGCTAGCGGGAGTGAACCGACCGAGTCCCCTAGCCTGCGGGCTGCGCATCTGCACAGCAGCGGAAGCCGTCGTCGCCGTGGGTCGGGCCGCCCTGGTGGTGGGCGTGACGGGACATGCAGCCGCTGCCGTAGACGGCCTGCCACATGGTGCCACCGCGCACCACCCGAAGCCGACCGGGCTCGGCCTCGTGGACGGCATCCACCCACTCACTGACGTTGCCCTCCATGTCGAAGACACCGTGGGGGCTCACGCAGTCCGGAGAGGCTCCCGCGCCGCGGGTCTGCTCGTAGTCTCCCACGGGCTCCACCGCGTCATGGCAGGCGCCGGCTCGGTGCTCATCGCCGTAAGGGTAGAGCCAGCCCTGGTCGCCCCCACACGCCCGGGTCCACTCGTCTTCGGTGCACAGCCGGCGCCCGCGGGCGGCGCAGGATTCCTTGGCCTGCTCCCAGCCCACCCACACCACGGGGCGCTCCCCCTGGACATTGGGGAACTCGAAGCGGTCGATGCAATAGTCCCCGGTGCTCCGATCCGAGCGAGGACGAGGGTACATCCACTCGTCGGGCCAGTCGGGCGCCATGCCGACCTGTTCCGAAGTGGCGCCGCTGCGAAAGCTCCCCGCGGGCACGAAGGCCATGTCATGGGGACAGCGCCGCCCAGGGGGTGGAGGGCCCGGATCGGTCCAGCCGCCGGCGTCCGCCTCCGGCACGAAGGGCGGCAGGGGCTTCACCGTCTCGCCCAGGCGAGGGTCGTCCGGTGGCACCGGCCCCTGGGGAGGCGCATCGGGCGGGGTCTGCGCGTCGGTTCCGCAGCCCAACACCAGCAACACTGCGGCGGCCGCCACCACGGTGGGACGGCGACGGACGCGGGCGAACATGGGCCAGGCCAGCACGCCCAGGCCCACCAGGGCCATCAGTGCGCCCAGCCACAGCCCAGGAGGCCGATAGACGATCTCCCCGGGACCCGCGGGGACCTCCACGGACAGCAAGCCGTCGGCCGAGCCGGCGGGCTCGCCCTGGTACCGCCAGCCCTCGAAGGCGTTCTGGTTGACCACCAGCCGGCCGGCACGCGGGGCCTCGAAGCGGATCCGGTTGGGGGTGAGGGTGGCGGGCACCGGGGTGCCGTCGTCGAGGTGGACCTCGGCGATGTAGCCGGCATCCTCCTGGGCCAGCACCGGCCCCGGATTGTCCAGCCACGCGGTGGTCCAGCAGCGGGGCTTGCCGCGGTTGTCCCGCATGGCCTCCCAGATGTCCAGCTCGTCC
>CAZHIK010000714.1:3133-5188 GCA_964532635.1 uncultured Enterobacterales bacterium | reverse complement strand
GCGGTGGCGACGATGTCATCTGCGGCGATGGCACCTACAACACCCTGGACGGCGATGACGGTGACGACCTGCTCTTTGGTGACGATGACACCGACGACAAGGACGGTGGCGCCGACAGCGACACTTGTGATGCGCACGGCACCAACACGAGCTGCGAAACCGAATTGCTCGACACCGCCACCCGCCCCCTGTCCTGCCCCGCCATGTAGCATGCGTGCTCCACGCACCCACACCCTGCTACGCCGGGAGCGCACCGAGCGCTCCCGGCTCCCGCGCGTCGCCTCGCCCAAGCCCAAAGCCAGATGTAGGGGAGCACTTCATGTGCTCCCGCTAGCCCCTCACCGCTTCGCCCAGGCCGCCAGCCCTTCGATGTTGGCCAGCACCACCGGCTTCGCCGTCAGATCCGCGCCGGTGGTCATGGCCTGCCACTTCGCCCAGCTCACATCATCGCGGATGGGGGCGTTGCTCAACGCGTAGCCGAGCATGCCGTTGCCCACGACCCAGGCGCCGTGGCTGTAGTCGCTGCGGGCGCCCACCGAGGTGTCCAGGGCGTTGGTGGGACCTTCGAGCAGGTACCAGTAGGCGTAGCGGTAGCCGTTGCGGGTGCCGCCATCGATGAGCACCAGCTCGTGCTGCACCGCGCCCAACATGGGCACGTCCACCCGCTGGTAGAAGCGCACCGACTTTGGCGGGCTGTAGGCGGCGTCCTGGATGGTGCGGCACTCGGCCACGTAGTCGATGTTGCCCACGTAGTGGTCCACATCCATCACCCTGGCGATGACCTTCTCTGGGTCCAGCCCCGGGATGGGCGCCAGGCCGAAGCCCTCGGAAGTGGGCTTGCCGGCCCGCTCCCAGGACTGGAAGGTGTACTCGGTCACCGGAGCAGCGGGCAGCCGGGCGAAGATATCGTTCAAGAACGCGGTGACGTCCGCAGGTGGGCCCGCGACGGTGACGGGAGACACGAGGGAGATGAGCAGACAGAGGCTGGCCCCGAGGGCGAGCATGAGCAGGTGACGACCGCGGTGAAGCATGGGACTTCCTCCAGAGTGCGCGCTGAAGACCCTCTAGCTGGTTCAGCGCTTCCGGGCAGGGTGACGCCTTGACGCACCAGCGGTGTCCAACATTCGCCCCGCCCGCTCGAGGTCCCCATGCGACGCTTCCTCCTCCTCGCCCCCCTCCTGGCCCTCCCCACCATCGCCCACGGCAAAGCCTCCGTCGAGATGTCGGCCCTCGCCTACCCCTGGGGACCGGGCACCGGCCTCGGCGGCACCCTGTACGGCGACCACCTCTACGGCTCCCTCGAGGCCCGCGGCGCCTGGGGCGGCTCCTGGTTCTCCCGCGTGACCGGAGGCGTGGACGCGTTCTCGAGCGACAAGCTGGACCTGTACGCCGGCGCCTTCGTTGGCGGCGCGGCCTCCTGGCCCGAGGGCATGGCCTGGGGCTCGGCCCTGGTGGGCTACGAACTGGGGCTGGGCGTCGGTGCCGGTCCAGTGAAGGCCCGCTATCGCCACATCCACGGCCTGCGCCCCGCCTCCGAGGCCCTGATGTGGGGCTGCGAGACCTGCCCCTCGGGCCCCTGGTACGAGGAGCAGTTCCGTCTGAGTGTCCAGGTGGTGCCCAAGGTCAGCGCCTTCGGCGAGGTGCTGTGGCAGGATCCCTGTCGCTACGACACCGACACCTACAGGGCCTACGGTCTGGGAGGCGTGGTCGCCTTCTGAGCCGTCTATGCGCTGGATCACGCCATAAGTGCCTGTTCTGGCACGGTGATTGCACAGCGTCGTGACGCATGTGCTTCCTCGTCGCCATCGACCTGTCCGCCCCCAGCCGCTCGGCCATCGAAGTGGCCGCCATGCTGGCGCGGTTCACCGGGCTCTCCCCGCTACTGCTGCACGTCTCCGAGGGGGAGCCCCCCCTGAGCCTGCTGGCGGATCTCTACTCCCTGGCGGAGCCCCTGCGTGACCTGGGCAGCTCCCCACGCCTGCGCACTGTCCAGGGCGACCCGGCCTTCCGCATCCACGAACAGGCCCTCACTCGCAAGGCCCGATTCGTCGTGAT
>CAZHIK010000714.1:0-3123 GCA_964532635.1 uncultured Enterobacterales bacterium | reverse complement strand
CACGCCGACGGCTACGACCACGGCGACCCCCACCGCACCGGCTCGGTGGCGCGCCGGGTGATGGCCGCCTGCCCCATCCCGGTGATCGCCGTGCGGCCACAGCCCTCCGACCCCGAAGCCAGCCCCGCTCAGCTCGAGCTCTCCCTCGATCCCCTGGGGCCCACCCCGGCCTGGGTCGAGCACCTGCTGCAGCAGTCATCCCTCCCTGTCGTCCTGGCCCCCCGGCACCCGAGGGCCCGGACTGTGTCAAACCACACAGCCGCTGGGTGATCGCACCCAGGCGCCCACCTTCGCAGAAGAGAGAGTGCCCTTGTCACCCATCCAGGAGCTGCTGAGGCATCCCGCGCTGGTGCCCGAGGATTCGCTGCGCCTCGCCAAGCTCGCAAGCATGGCTGGGCCGCGCCTGGCCGCCGTGGGCCGCAGCTTCCACGACGACGTCATGGGCCCCGAGGGCGAGCACCTGCTGTACCGCGACGCCGAAGACACCCAACACTTTCGGGCGCTGCTCTGCGCGTGGCCCACCGAGATGCTCCGGGGCCCCCACGACGACGCTTACTGGGATCGCCGCCAGGACATCGCGCGCCGCTACGCCCAGCTGGGCCTGCCCCACTGGCAGATCTTCACCGCAGCCGCGCGCCTGATGGATAGCCTCACGGAGGTGGTCTTCGGTGCCCAGGCCAACGGCATCCTGCCGGCCCGTGATGCCTGCGCCACGCTGCAGGCCCTCAACCGCGTGATGTCCCTCGAGCAGGCCGTCTTCAACATCACCTACCACCGCACCCGCGAAGCCCGGAAGCTGCGCACCCTCCAGGACGTCATCGTCACCAACATGCCCGTCACGGTGCTGTGCCTGGACGCCGCGGGCGAGGTGATGGCGGCCACCCGGCCCAGCGCCCGCCTGTTCGGAGACAAGGCCCAGGCCGGGCAGCGCTTCGACGCCTTCCTGCCCCCCGAGCTGGTGGAAGCCGCCGACCTGCCCTCCCACATCGGCAGGGCCCTGGCCACCCGCAACGAGGTCACCATCCAGCGCATCCAGCTGGGCGAGCCCCCGGACACCCGCCACCTGCGCATCAACATCGTGCCCCTCGAACACCCCTTGGCCCACGTTCTGCTGCACGTCGAGGAACTCACCGACGTGCTGCAGGCCGAGGCTCGCGCCCAGCAGGCAGAGTCCCTGGCCCGCATCGGCGCCCTGGCCGCCAACGTGGCCCACGAGATCCGCAACCCCCTGGCCGCCATCTCCCTGACGCTGCAGGTCATCGCCCGCAGCTTCGAGGAGGACGACCGCCGCCGCGGCATCATCGACAAGGTCGAGGCCCAGGTGTATCGGCTCGACCGACTGGTCACCGACCTGCTCGACTACGCCCGCCCTCCCGAGCCCGAGATGCAGCCCGTCGATCTGGTGCGAGTGGCCGAAGAGTCCATCAGCCTCAGCAACACCCGCGCACAGCTGCTCGAACGCACTCCGGCCGAGGCCCTGGCCGATCCCCAGCTGCTCCAGGCCACCTTGGTCAACCTGCTCCAGAATGCCCGGGATGCAGCCGGCGAACACGGCCTGGTGGAGATCCGCGTGGGCCCGGGGCCCACCCTCGCGGTGGTGGACGACGGTCCCGGTATCTCACCCGAGATCCGCCCGCGCCTGTTCGCTCCGTTCGTCACCACCAAGGCTCGCGGCACCGGCCTGGGGCTGGCCATCAGCCGCAAGCTGGTCGAGGCCCAGCAGGGCACCCTGGTCCTCGAGGAGCAAGCCCTGGAGACGCACGACCGGGGGCCCGGTACGTGCTTCGCCATAAAGCTCAGCGGGACTCCAGCAGCCCGTGCTTCTCGAGACGATAGCGGAGCGCGTAGCGACTGATGCCCAGCAGCCGAGCCGCCGCGCTCTGGTTGCCGTGTGTGCGCTCCATGGCCTGCCCGAGCAAGCTTCGCTCCAGCTCCTCGAGCTTCACCCCAGCGGCGGGGAGCCGGAAGCCCGTGGAGACATCCTCCACCAGCGGAGCCTCCATGCCCTCGAGCCCCAGCTCGGAGGGCAGGTGGGTGCCCAGGAGCATGTCGTCGGCCTCCATGATGACCGCTCGCTCGAGGACGTTGCGTAGCTCGCGGACGTTGCCGGGCCACTCGTAGGCCTGCAGCCGCATCATGGCGTCATCGCTCACGCCTTGGACGTGGCGGCCGAACTTGGCGTTGAAGCGGTTGAGAAAGTGCTCCACCAGCACGGGGATGTCTTCCTTGCGCTTCCGCAGCGCCGGGACGTCGATGCGGATGACATTGAGCCGGTAGAAGAGGTCCTGGCGGAAGCGCCCCGCCTCGACCTCACCCTCGAGAGCCCGGTTGGTGGCCGCGATCACGCCCGCGTCCAGGGTGATGTCGGCGGTGCCGCCCACCCGCTTGAAGCGACGACTCTCGAGGGCCCGCAGCAGCTTGGCCTGGGTGCCCAGGGAGGTCTCGGAGATCTCGTCCAGGAAGATGGTGCCGCCCTTGGCCACCTCGAACAGACCGCGCTTCATGGTGCGGGCGTCGGTGAAGGCCCCACGCTCGTGACCGAACAGCTCCGACTCGATGAGCTGGTCGGGCAAGCTCGCGCAGTCCACATCCATCATCGGGCCGTCCCGCCGCGGACCGTTCTCGTGGATGGCGTGGGCGACGAGGTCCTTGCCCGTGCCCGAGGAGCCCGTGATCAGGACCGTGGGGGCGTCGACCCGCTCGAGCCGCCCGAGGGTCTCGAAGAGCCGCTGCATGGGACGAGAGGAGCCGAGGATCTTGCCGTAGGCGCCGGACTTGCGCCCGCGCAGGTAGCGCACCTCGCTCTCCAGGCGGTGGGTCTTGAGCACCTGCCGGATCGCCAGGCCCACCTCGCGCAGGTCGAAGGGCTTGCTGAGGTAGGCGCCCGCCCCCAGCCGGGTGGCCTGCAGGGCCAGATCCACCGCACCGTGAGCCGTGATCACGATGACCGGCAGATCACTCTCGTCCTGGGCCAACTGGCGCAGCACCTGCATCCCGCCCATCCGAGGCATCTTGAGGTCGAGCACCAGCAGGTAGGGCGCCTCGCTGGCGACGCGCTCGAGGCACTCCACGCCTTCCCCTGCTTCCGCGACGGAATATCCCTCACCCTCGAGGTACTCCTTG
>CAZHIK010000713.1:0-5189 GCA_964532635.1 uncultured Enterobacterales bacterium | reverse complement strand
CCCCGTGGCGCTCGAGCTGCCCTCGATGCCGAACAGGGCCGACGGCAGCAGCACCCGCTGGCGGTAGCTCTTGTCGTCTTCGAGATCCCGGGCCAGGATCCGCTCGAGCAGGGCGTCAAGCGCGTCCACGTCGCCGTCGTAGACGGGCAGCCGACCCACGAACAGCTCCGGCTCCTGGTCCATGCCCTCGGCGTCGTCCGGGTAGTCCCAGGGCAGGCCGTCGCCGTCGGAGTCCCAGTCTCCCGTCAGCTCCGCGTAGTAGAAGTCCGTGGGCGTGGGGCTCATGTTGCTGGCGGTGGAGTCCGGGTAGTACCGAGTGAGCGCCTCCACGGGGTAGCTGTTGAGCATGGGCAGGTCGCCCAGCTCCGGATCCGGATCACCGATGAGCAACAGGTAGGCCCCCGGATCGTCGGCGTAGCGCTCCTTCAGGTAGGCGCGGATGCGGTCGGGGCGGGCGTCGGCGCTCTCGCCGGTGGGGTGATCCCAGTCGTAGTCGGTGACCAGATCGACGGAGAAGCCTTCAGCGCGGCGAAAGGCCAAGAAGCGGGGCAGCACCCGGCTGTCCGCCGCCAGGGCGTAGGTGGTGAGCACCAGCAGCTCGGGCCGGGGCTCGAGGGCGGGCGGGGGCGGCATGGCGTGGACCACCGGGATCGGAGCGACCTCGAGCTTCGGGGAGGGCAGGCCCGGGGGCGGGTTGAGCAGGCCGGGGGCAGCGGCCGACGTTCCGATGATGATGAGCGAAGTGATCATGGGGGCTCCCTAGAGGAACAGCCGGCCGCCGTGGCTGATGCTGCCGAGGTAGGGCTCGCTCTGCTGCAAGGAGCCGTCGTCCTCGTAGATCACGTGTCGTGAGATCACGGCCCAGTTGCCATCTTCGAGGATCATGCCGCCGTCGAAGTCGGTGGGAAAGCGCGGGAAGACGAAGCTCGGCTCGGTGCCGGATGGGTAGAGGTACCAGGCCAGGGAGTCGTCCCCGCCGTAGCCGTAGAGCATGTAGCCGCTGGCGCCCTCCACCGGCTCCCAGGCGATCTCGCCGCCCTGGGTGAGATCCTCGTGGTGCTCCAGCCGTGGGCTGTCCAGCAGGGTGACGTCGAGGCTGGAGGCCCCGTCGGGGATGGGCAGGGAGCCGAAGGCGTAGCTGCCGGTGGTGTAATCATCGAACAGGTACAGCTGCAGCCGGTCGGTATAGCCCTCGACCGGTGACCAGCCCACGTCGAAGGCGAAGCCACCCGCGTCCTGGTCGCAGGCCCGGTTGTAGCCGGTGGTGGTGCTCATGCTCTCGCCCAGGTGGGTGTTGGCCATGCTGCCGCAGTACTCGTCGGCGAAGCCAGTGACCGTCACACCGTCGAGGGTAGGGGCGGTGGCCGTGACGGCCAGGCCCTGAAGCGCGTCGGGGTCCATGCTGAGGTCGAGGGTCTCGCTGCCTCCCCAGGCGACCGCCCCAGCGGCCGAGGCCCGGACCTCCCAGCTGCTGCCGTCGAAGGCCAGGGCTCCCAGGACGTAGTCGGTCTCCGGGGACACCAGCTCCACCTCGATCTCGTAGCTGATCGGATCGTGGGTGCTCACCTCCACGTAGTCGATGTAGATCCCGTCCTGGGGCCCGTCGTTGGGGCCGAAGAACATCACATAGCTTCCCTGGGGCGCGCCGATGATGGTGCCCGAGATGGTCATGGACTCGGTGGCATAGCTGTCCAAGTCCCGCGCGTGGGTGCGCAGCTCCAGGGGCATGGTGAGATCCCCGGGCACCAGGCCGGTGTAGGTCACGCCCATGTGGTCCTCGGCCGCGATGGTGATGCTCATGGACTTCCGGGCCGGCACGCCGGGTACGGAGAAGCTGCCGTCGGCCCCGGTGCGCAGGCCGATCTGCTCGTCGCCGATGTCCAGCAGCACCCAGGCGCCGTCCATGGGGGCATCGGCCAGGTAGGGATCGGTGACGGTGCCCCACAGGTCCACAGAGGAGGGTTCCCCGGTGTCCACCGCGCTGTCGGTGGGGCCCGGGCAGGCGCAGAGCAGGGCGGGAGCGAGCAGGGCGAGGGGCAGCAGGCGCATGGAGGCTCCACGACAGGACCCTTCCATCATGCCTCGAAGCGGGGGTCAGCGCCGCAGCAGCCCGAGGATGAGCGCGGCCCCTTCCAGGCACAAGCCCAGGAAGCCGAGGGCCAACGCTGTGGACGATCCCAGCAGCGCCGCAAGGACGATCAGCGGGATGCCCGCGAGCGCCAGCCGCCATGGGATCCCACGCGAGCGCCGCCAGCGGACCACGCACGCCGCAGCGGCCGCCAGCCCGCCCGCCAACCAGCCCACCGCGCTCACCACCGCATGGGTGTAGGGCCCAGCCACGATCAACACCACGGGCACCACCAGGGCCAGGACCTGCCAGGCCTTCAACCCTCCTCGAGGTGGAGGGAGCTTCGGCCAGGACTCTGTGTTCCCGGCCCGCCACTGGGCCAGACGCCCATCGAGAAGAGCCGCGGCCGCCCCGGAGTCCGCCACGACCTCGTACAGCCAATGGGTGTAGTACGCGGCCGAGAAGGCCCAGCCCTCGTCGGTGAAGTCCTGGTCGTTGGGCTTGCCGTCGAAGCAGTCGAGGAGCTCGGCGTCGTCGGTGGGCGCCGAGCCATCGTGGGACCTCGGGTCCAGCAGGCCGCGTTCCCAGGCCCAGCGCAGGTACAGGACCATGTGGGCCGGGATCTGGGAGCCGTGCAGATCGGCCCGATCGAGGTAGGTCAAGCCAGCTCCGGCGTCACTTGACCGTCACCGCGTAGAAGCCGGCCCAGTCATCGGGGGGTTCCGCCGCGAAGGCCATACAGCGAGCCAGCAGCGTGCGGGTGGGGCCGTCGTCGGGGCGCTCGCGCCGCAGGGCGTCGAAGGCTTCCACGGCCTGGTCCCACTCCCCGGCCAGGTAGCGGTCCACCGCGGCCTCGTAGCGCCGGGCGAAGCCCAGCAGATCGGGAGCGACCTTCCGACTGTGGCCCAGCAGCTCGTAGATGGTGGTGGGCTGCACCCGGCCCTTGACCGTGACCCGATCGAGTCGGCGGAACTCGAACAGCCCGATGACCCGGGCCGCCGTGGTCTCACTGGCCAAGATGCGGGTACCGTAGAGCTTGTTGAGCCCCTCGAGGCGGCTGGCCAGCACCACGCCGTCGCCGATGGCGCCGTAGTACATGCGGTCGGCCGAGCCGAAGTGGCCCACGGCCACCCGCTCGGTGTGCAGCCCCACGCGGGTGGGCATGCGGGGGTGCTCGTCGTCGAAGTCCCACAGGTTGTCGAGCTTCTCCTGGACCGCCAGCGCCGCCTCGCAGGCGCGCTTGGCGTGCAGGGGCACGTCGAGCGGCGCGTTCCAGAAGGCCATGATCTCGTCGCCAACGTACTGGACCACCGTGCCCTTGCGCTGCTGGATGCAGGCGGAGAGCGCGGCCAGGTACTCACCGAGGCGCTCCGCCATCAGCATGGGCCCCAGCTGCTCGGTGATGGGGGTGAAGCCGGCGATGTCGGAGAAATACAGCGTGACCTCGCGGGTCTCGCCTCCGAGGCCCGGCTCGGCTTGGCGCTCGAGCAGCTGCCGCACCAGCTCGAGGGGCAGGTAGAGACGGAAGCTGCGCAGGCCCACCTTCATGCGCTCGAAGGCGTCGACCACCTCGGCGATCTCCCGGAAGAAGGGCTGCTGGACCTGGCCCCCGTCGAAGTGCAGATCGCGGATGCGACCGCTCTCCACCACCAGCGCCCCCAGGGCGCGCCCCATCCAGCGGGTGACCACCAGGCTCACAAGCAGCGCGAACAGGGTGAGCAGGCCGCCCACCTGGATGTTGCGGATGTCGGCCTGGCGCACGGCGGCCATGAAGTCGGACGCCGGGGCGGCCACGCAGACCACCCAGTCGCGCTCGGGGTCCAGGCCCACTGGCGCCACGGCGGCCAGGTAGATCTGTCCGTCGTGCTCGAAGCGCAGGGAGCCCTCGGGCACGGGGCCTCCGCCGAGCCAAGCGATGAGCTCCTGGGTCTGGGCCATGGCCGCGATCTCGGGGGTGGTGCTCTCCACGGCTCGGCGCAGGGCCAGCTCTTCGGCGTCCCCGGCGCCAGTGGAGTCGAGACGCTCGGTGGGATCTCCGGCCGCCACCAGCCGGCCACGCCGGTCAAGCGCGAAGGCCAGGCCGTGCTCGCTCACGTGCAGCTGTCCCAACCAGGACGAGAGCTGGTCGAGGTTGATGTCGACCCCGAACACCCCCACCGGCTGGCCGGCCGCGATGTGGGGCATGGCCAGGGTGACCCCAGGGGCCCGGTCGGACCAGAACACGTAGACGTCACTCCAGAAGGGCCCGCCCGCCTCCATCGCGCCCTGGTACCAGGGACGCGTGCGCGGATCGTAGCTATCGGATGGATCGACGCGGGTAGTGGAGATCTCGGCCAGGCGGGCGTCCACAGCTCGCTCGGTCCAGGTCACCTCGGGCGCCTCGATCTCGCTGCGCTGGACCCGCTTGGTCCACTGGGCTCCGTCGGGCTGGCGCTTCAGCATCAGGAAGTCGCCGTCGGCCGTGCCCCAGTTGAGCATCGAGATGGTGGGGTAGACGGTCAGCAGGTCGAACAGCTCCGCCTCGACCGCAGCGACATCGTCCATGGCCAGGTTGCCGCTGCGGGCCTGGGTGTCCAGCAACTGCACCACCGCGCGGGGCGGCTCCAGGAAGGAACGGAAGCGATCCCTCGAGACCTGCGCCGCCTGGAGGATCAGCTCCTGGGACGCCTGCACCACAGCCCGCGAGGAGCGGTAGTGGGAGGTCAGGATGATGGTGGCGGCGGTGAGCGTCACCATGCCCGCAAGCACCACACCGATCCCGAGCCTCAAGCTGGGACGCCAGGGTTGGGCTCGCTCGGTCACGATCGTGGACTCCTCCGCGGTGGGGGCTCTAACGCGGTGGGGGGTGGTGGAGGGTGGGGGGCGTTCGCCACATGACGGCCAAGGGTGACGGGGCTGGGACGAGGAGCGGGGGTCTTGGCCGCGGGGCGGCCAGAAGCCGGCGCGCTGGGACGAGGAGCGGGGGTCTTGGCCGCGAGGCGGCCAGAAGTCGGCGCGCTGGGACGAGGAGCGGGGGTCTTGGCCGCGGGGCGGCCAGAAGTCCCCAAGCTGGGGCGAGCTGCGCCAGTCTTGGCCGCGGGGCGGCCAGAAGTCCCCAAGCTGGGGCGAGCTGCGCCAGTCT
>CAZHIK010000712.1:0-5196 GCA_964532635.1 uncultured Enterobacterales bacterium | reverse complement strand
CGCCGTCGCCCAGTTCGGTCATGGCGTGGAGCTGGCCTTGGTGGGTGACGATGGAACGCATCGGGCCGTGCAGTCGAAGCTCGAGCAGCCGACGGCCGGTGGCCGGGTCCCACAACCCGAGGGTACCGTCCTCGAAGCCCGCGGCCAGGGTGGCACCGGGGCCCGGTGCCAGGCGCGTGACGGCGGCGGATGGGGTCTCCTGGAGGACCACGGAGGCGAAGCCGGTGGGGTCATCGACCGCGTGGACCAGCACACCTCCGTGGGCGCCACCCAGGGCGAAGCGGTCACCGGTGCGCACCAGCGCGGTCACCTCGGTGGAGGTGGGCAGGTCGTGCTGCGCGGTCTCGTTGCCCTCGGCGTCGTAGACCAGCACCGAGGCTGGTGAGGCCACGATGAAGCCGTCTCCGTCTGCAGCGATGGCCTTGGTGTGGGGGGTGAGCGCTCGAGGGCCGTCGGCGAGCAGGAGGGTGGCGCCACCGTCGGCGCTCCTGACCAGGCACGCTCCGGGGAGGGCGACCAGGTCGGCGGTGGGTAGGCTCTCGGTGGAGCTGCTGCGCACGTCCGATGACAGGTCCCACAGCTGGACCTGCCCGTCCAGGGTGGCCAGGCAGACCCAGCCCTCATCGGCGCTGGCTGCGGCCAGCGCGACCTGGTCTCCCGTCAGGGCTCGGCTCCACGTTGCGCCGGGTGTCTCCATGACCTGGCCGGTGTGCAAGGCGTACCAGCCCAGGTGGGTGTGGGCCAGCCCGCGATCCGGGAGCACGATGGTGCCGCGCCACCAGGGGCGGCGCTTGGCGGCGTCCCAGGTGCGGACCGTGCCGTCGTAGCCGGCGGTGGCCAGCCTCCGACTGTCCGGGCTGAACGACACCGCCGAGACCGAGTCGGTGTAGCCGTGCAGGGATGCCTCCAGCTCCGCCTGCAGCCCTGCCAGCTTCACTCCGCCGTCTGTGGAGGCAGCCGCCAGCAGCCCCCCCGAGGGAGCTGGCGACACCGAGCGACCCAGCCCCTCGACCTGGAGTACGTCGCGGCGCTCGCCCGTGGCGAGGTCCCAGTGGCGGACGTGCCCAGAGCGGCTGATGGAGAACAGGGCGCTGCCCGCCGCGTCGAAGGCCAGCTCCTCGATACCACCTCCGGCGACACGGTCGTCGAGCACGATGCGATCGGTTGCGACTTCGCGCACCTGGACGCTGTCCTCTTCGTACCCGTTCCTGGACAGGGCGGCGAAGCGGCCGGTGGGATCGAATGCCAGGTGGGTGTGGCCGCCCTCGTCCGGTCCCCGGGGATAGACCTCGTGCCCGGCGCCGCTGCTCAGGTCCCACATGAGGAAGGTCTGATCGTAGCTGCCCGATCCCAGCCAGGAGCCGTCGGGGGTGAAGGACAGGCTGATCACGCCGCCGCTGTGGCCCGAGAAGACCTGGCGGGGCTTGCCGCTCTGGACGTCCCACAGCCGGATGGTGCCGTCGGCGCTGCCTGAGGCCACGCTCTGGCTGTCGGGCGCCCAGCGCAGGGAGTAGATGACGTCGTCGTGGCCGCGGAGCACACGGAGCTGCTCGCCGGTCTGGGCGTCCCAGATGCGGACCGTGCGATCCCCGCCCGCGCTGGCCAGGTGGCGTCCGTCGGGGGCGTAGCACACGGCCAAGACCTTGAGCTTGTGACCGGACATGGTCGGGGTCTCGGCCGTTGCGAGGTTCCACAAGTTGATGGTGCCGTCGCCGCCGCCCGAGGCGAGGCGCGAGGCGTCCTGGGTCAGCGCCACCGTGTAGACCCAGCCCCTGTGCCCCTCGAAGACCCTGGGGGACTCGGCCTTGGGGCTGGACCACACCCGGATCCGCCCGTCCTCGGCTCCCGTGGCGAGCATGGGATCCGGACCGGCGGCCTTCAGGTAGGTGAACCCGGCATCGATGCTGGCGATGCGGGCCTTCTCGGTGCCTGTGGCCAGATCCCACGAGCGCATGGTGCCGTCCCAGGCCAGGGAGACCAGCGCGCGGCCGTTGTCGGCGAAGGCCAGGCCCGTGACCTCGTCCTCATGGCCGCTCAGGGTGGCCTCGAGCTCTCCGCTGGCCACGTTCCAGATCCGCAGGGTGTGGTCGGAGCAGGCCGCCGCGAAGACCTCCTCGTCCGGAGCCCAGGCCAGGCCGATGATCAGGCTGTCGTGGCCCTCGTAGGTACGCAGGACCGTGCCAGCGCGTGGGTCGAGCAGCTTGACCGTGCCGTCGAAGCTGCCGCTGAGCAGCCGCTCCCCGGCTTTGTCGAAGACCACGCTCGAGACCACGTCGCTGTGGGCCTCGATCACCCGGGGTGTGGAGCCGGGCAGATCCCACAGCACCACGTGGCCGTCACCGGCGCTCGCGGCGAGCATGGAGCCGTCGGGGGAGTAGGACACCACGTAGAGGTTGGGCCCCGGGCCAGCCAGGGTCTGGCGTGCTCCGGTCCAGGTGTCCACCAGATCGAGCCGGTCCGTGGCTCGGCCCACGGCCAGCTGCTGGCCGTCGGGGGAGAAGGCCAGGCCCTGGATCTCGGTGTCGAACTCACCCCGCCAGAGCAGGGGCGTGGACATCACCTGCTGCCAGAGCACCCGGGCCAGCAGGGTGTCGTCGACCTCCAGAGCCGAACGCAGCCGGGCCTGGGTCTCGAGGGGGCGGGCGTCCGCCAGGGCGCCGCGGGCCAGCATGACCTGCTCGAAGGCGTTCTTGCGGCGGTACTCTGCGGCTTCTTCCCGGGCGCGCAGGCTGGACCAACCCAGCACGCCCGCGGCGATCACCACCAGGAACGCCACCCCAACCGCGATGGACAGCGGCTTGTTGCGGGTGACGATGTGGTGGAGGATCTCCTTGGTGGTGTAGCGGTGGGCCACCACGCGCTCGCCGGACTGGTAGCGCTCGATGTCCTGGGCCACCTCGCGGGCGCTGGGGTAGCGCTCGCCCTTGTCGCGCGCCAGGCAGCGCATGGCGATGGAGGCCAGCTCCTTGGGGGCGTCGGGGCAGTGGTGCTTCACGGGCAGCACCTTCTTGCGATCGTCGCGAAGCCAGGCCAGCAGCTCGTTGCCGGTGCTCCCCCGCGCGGGAAGCGTGCCGGTGAGTAGCTCGTAGAGCACCGCGCCCAGGGACCAGATGTCGGAGCGTTCGTCCACCTCGGCCTGGCCGCGGGCTTGCTCGGGGGCCATGTAGGCTGGAGTGCCCAGCACGCTTCCCCGGGTGGCGTAGACGCTGTCGTCGTCGGGGACGGAGATGTGGCTGCGGGAGTCTTGCTCTTCTTCGACCTGACCCTTGACCTTGGCCAGGCCCCAGTCGAGCACCACCGTCTCACCGAACTCTCCGACCATCACGTTGTCGGGCTTGATGTCCCGGTGGAGCACGCCCCGGCTGTGGGCGTATGCGATGGCCTGGCACAGGTCGACCACGTGGGAGAGCATGGCCAGCCGATCCCGGAGACCCTCGGCTTCCCTCAGGGCGTCGCTCAGGGCGCGGCCGCGGACCAGGCGCATGGTGTAGTAGTAGACTCCGTCGTCGCGCCTGCCGACCTCGTAGACGGGCACGATGCCGGGGTGCTCGAGCATCCCGGTGACCCGGGCCTCGCGCAGGAAGCGCTCCGCGATGGGGGAGCGGCTGATGCTGGCTCCGGGCACCAGGGTCCGGGCCAGCTTGGGCTTGATCTCCTTGACGGCGATCTCGCGCCCGATGTGCTCATCCAGGGCCAGCAGGATGCGACCCATGCCGCCGGCGCCGATGGTGGCAGCGTCGGGCTTGGGCACCGGGTCGTGCTGGGCGGTCTTGAGGAAGTGCTTCCAGTCCAACAGCGTGTAGCGCCCGGCTTGCTCGGCGGTGATGCGCTCGGTGGCAGCGGTCCGGCTGGGTGGCTGTGGGGCGATCTCGATGGGTGGACCGTCGAGCAGGGACAGGGTCTGGGATGGGCTGTCGGGCTGTGGCTCGGGGGAGCCGAGGAAGTCGCCCCACGTCTCCGGGCCCCCGGCCTTGTTGGCCCAGTCGTCCAGCTCCGGCTCGGCGGCCAGGGTTTCGGCGGTGGGGTCGTCGTGCTCCGGCAGCTCGGCGTAGGTGTCAGTCGGACCGGTGAGGGAGTCCCCCAGATCGGCGAACGTCTCCATGGGGCCAGGGCCTGTGCCGGGCGGATCCTCCAGCGTGTCCGATCCCATGGGTGGGTCGTCGGACCAGTCCGCCATGGTCTCGTTGGCGCGGGCGTCGCCCTCAGCGGCCAGCGCGTCTTCGGTCAGGCGCTCGAGGTGCGCGCGGCTCACCGCGTCGAGGTGACCGGCCAGCTCGAGCTTGTCCACCAGCGAGGATCCAGGGTCGGCTTCCCAGGCTCGCATGGCCTGGGCCAGGGCCGTGGCGGAGAAGAAGCCGTGCCGGACGCCCAGCTGGCTGAGGATCCGCTGTCTCTCGTCCAGCTCCCTGGCCATGGCCTCGCCTTTGGGGGGAAGAACCCTTGATCGGGCAAGTGCGGACTATACCGGATTCGGCGGTTCGGGTCATTGGGGTTGCACGCCCGCTGTCGGGGTATGCTGCTGCTCGCCATGACGGACACCCTCGACGCGATCCTCTTCGACCTGGGCTCGGTGCTGCTGCGCTACGATCCGCGCCGGGTCTTCGCTGCCATCGAGGCCTTCGGGCCTGCGGTCTCGCCGTGGGAGGTCTTCGGCGATCCCCATCGCTGGGAGCTGCAGGAGCGGGCCGAGATCGGGGCCCTCGCGTCTGCCGCCAAGTGCGCCGAGCTGAACCGCCTGTTCGGTCTCGAGCGACCCGAGGCCGACTGGGCCGCGGCCTGGGCCAGCGGCTGCACGGAGCCCGAGCCCGGCATGCCCGAGCTTGTGGCCGAGCTCGCTCCGCGCATTGCCATCGGCTGTCTGTCCAACACGGTGCCCTGGCACTGGGCTGCCGGCCTCGAGTTGGTGCCTGGGCTGGCCGCCATGCCACACCACCTGCTGAGCTACGAGCTGGGCTGCCGCAAGCCAGGGGAGCGCATCTACCGGCTGTCCCTCGAGGCCCTGGGGCTGCCCGGCGAGCGGGTAGCCTTCATCGACGATCGGCCCGAGAACGTGGCGGGGGCAGAGGCGTTGGGTATCCGGGCGATCCTCTTCGAGGACGCCGCCCAGGTACGGGGCGCGCTGCGTGGGCTGGGGATGTCGGTCTGAGTCCAGACCTCCTGACATGGGCCGGCTGTCAGGTGTCACCAACTCCGCCC
>CAZHIK010000711.1:0-5220 GCA_964532635.1 uncultured Enterobacterales bacterium | reverse complement strand
GTGTCGGTGTCGGTGTCGGTGTCGGCGTCGGTGTCGGCGTCGGTGTCGGCGTCGGAGTCGGTGTCGGCGTCGGTGTCCGTGTCGGTGTCGGAGTCGGTGTCGGAGTCGGTGTCGGCGTCGGTGTCCGTGTCGGTGTCGCCTTCGGGCGTGGTGTCCGTGTCGTCCTTGGGATCGGCCTCGCCACAGCCCAGAACGAGCAGCAGAGCCAGGGAAAGGGTGCGCATCGTGCCTCCAGATGATGTGTCTGAGGCCATTATCCGGGAGCGCGTCGCCCGTGGCAACCCTGCTCTTCGAACGGTCGGCGTAGTGCCTAGTCCAAGTACCCCAACCCCCTCAACACCTCCTCCAGCTCCGGCCCGGCCTGGTTCCCTTCGGGCGCGACCACCGGGGTGTCCGCGAGCCAGGCCCGCGAGCGCTGGTCGAGGGCGTGGACGTCCCCTGATGTGTCAGCCTGTATCGCAGCGAGCTCCCCCGGGTCTTCGCCCAGGTCGAAGTGGCCGACCAGCTCGCTGCCCTCGGCCCTGTCGATGCGCTTGAGGCGGCCGTCGGCGGTGTAGGCGACCCAGCCTTCCCGCTCGGTCACGGCCAGGGGTGGGGTGGCGCTGGGCTGAAGCAATGAGCGGCCCTGCCAGGGCTCGGGCTGGCGGTCGGGCAGCCCCAGGGCGTCGAGGAGGGTGGGGGCCAGGTCGATCAGGCGGGCCACGCCTTGTTCGTGGCGGCCGGGTTGGACTCCGGGGCCCGCGATGATCAGCGGCACCCTGGCCAGGGGCTCCCAGACCCAGGGGCCGTGGCCGTTGACACCGTGCTCGCCCAGCAGCTCGCCGTGGTCCGAGGTGAAGACCACCACGGTGTTGTCCTGCAGGCCGTGCTCCTCCAGGGAGGCCAGCAGGCGTCCGAGGTTGGCATCGGCGTCGAGCACGGCCGCTCGGTAGGCGGCCTGGTACACCTCGAGGTGCTCGGCTTCGCTCAGGCCGGCCTCGGCGTAGTCGGCAGCGCTCTGGGTCAGGCCGCCTCGGGGGCACTTGTTGTCGCGGCCCCGGAGCAGGGCGGTGTCGACGGAGATCCCCAACAGCCCTTGGGACTCGGGGCTGGGGCACAGAGGGTGGTGGGTGGCCATCAGGTGCAGGTAGAGGAAGTTGGGCCGCCCGTCGTCAGGCCAGTAGGACAGCTCACGGAGGGCGGCCTGCACGGCGGGGGTGTCACCCTCGAAGCTCCACTGGTCGAAGCCCAGTTGGCTGGCGTCGAGCCAGTCCAGGTAGCCGTTGGCGTTCAGCCCCACCGTGAGGTAGCCGGCGTCGCGCAGCACGCTGGGCAGGGTGCGGACGTCCGTGCCGGGCTTGGGTCGGACCGAGCTTCGATCGGCCCAGCTGGCCACCCAGCCGTGGCTGCGGGCCCAGCGCGAGCTCATGTAGGAGATGAACGAGGGACCGGTCCAGGTGTACTGGGTCCAGGCCCGCGGGAAGACCAGGGCGCGCTCGCTGAGGCGGTCCACCTCGGGAGAGGAACCCGGCGGCGCTCCGTAGGCTCCCAGGGTGTCGGCCCGCAGAGCGTCGACCACCACGACCAGCAGGTTGGGTAGGTTCGCCCTTTCGACGGGCTCGACGGGGCGCAGCTCGGGGGCGCCGAGCCCGAGCTGTGCCTGGGGGAAGCTGCGCAGCTGCAGGCAGAGCCGAGCACTGGTGGCCTTGCCGGGGCTGGACAGCAGGGTCTCTGTGTGGTGCTGGCCGGTGACCTGTTGGCCGCGAAGGGTGAGCAGGCGTTGCTGGCCTCCAGGGCCTCGGATGGGGCGGCCTTCGGCGTCCAGGTAGCTCGCCACCGCCAGGATCACGGCCTCGGCAGGAGCTTCGGTGCCCACCTGCCACACCCAGTCCAGCCGGCCCCGGCTGTGGCCGGTGATGTCCAGGGGATGGCAGGTCTCTGTGCCCTTCTCGCCGGGGGGGAGCGATAGCCGGGTGTACCCGTCTCGCAGCTCGATCTCCGTCCCTTCGGCGGCGGGGCCGTGGACCACCCAGCCGGCGGTCCGGCGCGGCGTGCGCTCCTCGTCGCACGCCACCTGAGCGAGCGCCAGCAGCGCGCAGGCAAGGGCGGGGTGGGTGAGGGAGGGATGGCTCATGCGAAGCCCTCGACAGTGCGGTCTCCTATCGCCCCGCGGGCCGGGGTGGGGGATCGGGATGGACGGCCTGCTCTGCGGGGTCCTTCCCGTGCTATCTTTCGCGCGAAAGCCCCCTGCCAGGAGCCTGCGATGAGCTCTCCACGTCTTCTCGGCCTTCTCGCCTGCGGTGCCGCCTTCGCCCTCGCCCTGACCTGGGCCAGCCCAGCACAGGCGGGCTGCACCAAAGACACCGACTGCAAGGGTGACCGCGTCTGCAATCCCGACGGTCAGTGTGAGGATCCCCAGCCCTGTCCGCCCTGCGACTGCGAAGACGACGCACCACCGCCCACCAGCACCACCCCAGCGGCCCCTGAGCGGCCGCCGGTACCCGACGGCACTACGCTGCTCATCACCATGACCGACGACTCCCCCACCACCGGTGTCGAGGTGAGCTGCCCCAGCGGCTTCCGGCTGCGGGTGCCCTTCGAGGACGGCGTGGCCACGGTGCCGGGAGTTCCCGCGCAGCACTGCTCGGTGCACTTCAAGGGTCCTGTGAGCGCCCGCTTCTCCCCTGTCAAGGGCGGCCAGTCGCTGCTCTGCTACCTGCAGGGCTCCACCGCTGTTTGCCAGTGAGGTCGTGATGCTATCCCCCACCGTCGCGTTGTTGCTGGCGGCCACGGCGCTGGCGGGGGCCGACCAGCTCGAGCAAGGGCGCGAAGCCCTGCGAGCCAAGGACGGCCCCGCGGCCGAGGCCATCCTGCAGCAGTGTGTCTCCGACGATGCCAACGCCGTGGAATGCTGGTGGGAGCTGGGCTGGGCCCACTGGCTCCAGCGTGACTGGGAAGCCACCATCCAAGCCTGGAACCAGGTCAAGGCACTGAACCCTGGTCACCCCGAGGTGCGGCAGTACCTCAGCCGAGCCAAGGACAACCTCGCTGTCCAGCAACTGGCCGCCGCCGGTGCCCTTGCTGCGCCCACCAGCTTCCGCTCGGCGGCTCCCCTGGACGCCAGCGTTCGCCTGCGGGCGGTGGGAGACGTGATGTTGGGCACCGACTTCCCAGCCGGTGTGCTGCCTCCCGACGACGGAGCCACCTCGCTGCAGGCCGTCGAAGACCTGCTGCGGGACGCCGACATCACCTTCGCCAACCTCGAGGGGCCGGTGTGCGACGGCGGCGAGACCCACAAGTGCAATCCCGACAAGCCTCCGGGCTCCTGCTACGCCTTCCGCTCGCCCGCCCGCTACGGTGCCTACCTGCAGCAAGCCGGCATCGACGTGGTCTCCACAGCCAACAACCACAGCGGCGACTTTGGCGACTTCTGTCGCGACCAGACCGAGGCCAACATGGACGCGCTGGGCATCGCCCACTCGGGGCGGCCTGGCGATGTGGCGGTGATGGAACACGACGGCTTGAAGATCGCGCTGATCGGCTTCCACACCTCCGGCGCCACACACGACGTGCGAGACATCCCCACCGCACGCAACCTGGTCCAGGGGCTCGCTGCCCAGCACGACATCGTCATCGTGAGCTTCCACGGCGGCGCCGAGGGCAACAAGGCCCTGCACGTCCCCCACGGACGCGAGACCTACTACAACGAGAACCGTGGCGAGCTGCGTGAGTTCTGCCATGCGGTGGTGGACGCTGGCGCCGACCTGGTGCTCGGCCACGGCCCTCATGTGCTGCGGGGCATGGAGGTCTACCAGGGCCGGCTGGTGGCCTACTCCCTGGGCAACTTCGCTACCTACGGCCGCTTCAACCTCAGCGGCAACCTGGGCATCGGCGCGGTGCTCGAAGTGCAGTTGGATCGCGAGGGTCGCTTCATGGGCGGCACCCTGTTCGCCACTCGCCAGGAAGGGGAGGGTATCGCGGTGCCGGATGCCGAGGGTCGCGCTATCGACCTGGTGCGCCAGCTCAGCGGGGAAGACTTCCCGGACACCGCGGTGCGTGTGGCTCAGGATGGCACCCTGGCCGCCCCTGGGAGCTGACTCCACCGTGACACAGCAGCCTGTATCGTTGTCCGAGCTCACCACCCTTGGCGTGGGTGGGCCCGCCGAGCGCTTCGAGCGTGCGACCTGCGAGGAAGCGTTGATCGAGGCCGTGCGCGGAGCCGATGCCAGTGACACACCCCTGCTCCTGCTGGGAGGCGGCTCCAACCTGGTGGTGGCGGACCGAGGCTTTCCAGGCCTGGTGCTCGCCGTGGAC
Source organism: uncultured Enterobacterales bacterium (assembly GCA_964532635.1). Classification (GTDB taxonomy): domain Bacteria; phylum Myxococcota_A; class UBA796; order UBA796; family JAFGLY01; genus CALDOK01. The sequence continues at coordinate 927 of CAZHIK010000711.1, read as the reverse complement.
CACCGGGGCGTCGGGGCCTGCGGCCGTGGTGATGTCGTGGTGGAGGCCGCGGCCGGGGAACCCTGGGATGATCTGGTGGCCTGGACCACCGCTCGGGGCTTGACCGGCCTCGAGTGCCTGGCGGGCATCCCGGGCCTGGTCGGTGCCACTCCCATCCAGAACGTGGGCGCCTACGGCCAGGAGGTCTCGGACACGCTCATCGACCTGCGGGCCTGGGACAGGCAGGCGCAGCGGCTGGTGAGCCTCACCGCCGCCGACTGCGGCCTGGGCTATCGCTCCAGCGCCTTCAAGGGTCCCCTGCGCGGTCGCTACGCCGTGCTCTCTGTGCGCTTCGGACTGCGAGAGGCTCTCCCGGCCCGACCGCGCCAGGGTGAGCTGGCTCGTCGCCTCGAGGCCTTGGTGGAGCCCCCGACAGTCCAGCAGGTGCGGGACATCGTGCTCGAGCTCCGGCGCGCCAAGGGCATGGTCCACGACCCGACCGATCCCGACACTCACAGTGCTGGCTCGTTCTTCGTGAATCCTGTGGTGAGCGCGGAGCACGCCGAGCACATCGCGCGGGGTGTGTCCGCCCCCATGCCGCGCTACCCCGCGGGTGCGGGTCGGGCCAAGCTCGCGGCGGCTTGGCTCATCGAGCAGGCGGGCTACCCCCGGGGCTTCCGAATGGGGCGGGCGGGCCTGTCCAGCCGGCACACCCTGGCGATCACGAATCGCGGTGGGGCCAGCGCCGCTGAGGTGGTGGCCCTGGCACGGCACATACGGGCTGGGGTGCTTCAGCGCTTCGGTGTGGAGCTGGAGCCCGAGCCGGTGCTGGTGGGTGTGTCGCTGGATGTGTCGTAGCCTGGGCCCTGGTTCAGGCTGTACAGGTCGTCGAACAGGGTGGTGTGGCCCAGCATCCAGGGCATGGACCAGTCGAGGGACCAGGCGATC
>CAZHIK010000710.1:0-5223 GCA_964532635.1 uncultured Enterobacterales bacterium | reverse complement strand
GTTGACCGGCGGGCAGGCCGGGCTGGCTCTGGGGGGGCGGCACGGGCGGGGGCGGCCCGGGAGCGGCGGAGGGACCTGTGGCGGCGCCTGCAGCCGGCTGCGGGCTGGGGTGCTCCACCTGATCGGGGGGGGCGTCGCATGCCGCCAACAGCAGAGCGCCGAGGGCGAGCAGTTGCTCGACCCGCACGCTCAGGCCCTGTTGGCGAAGGCCAGGATGCGCTCCACCGTGTCGAGGTTCTCGAGGGTGACGTCGCTCCAGGCCACCCGGATGCCGCAGCTGGTCTCGATGAAGGCGATCAGCTCGAGGAGCAGGAGAGAGTCGAGCTCGCCAGTGCTGAACAGCAGGGTGGTGGGCCCGAGCGTCGAGGCATCGACACCGCCCTGGGTGACGAGCCAATCCGCGAGGGTGTTCTCATCCAGCTGCATTCGGTACCGTCCAGCTCGCTGCCTGTCCCGGGGGAGAGGGTGCCCCGAAGGGGCGGGTGAGGGGGATGGGGCGATCAGGAGTCCACTAGCGCGGGCAGTCCCGCAGTGCGAGGTACTGCTCTTGTGCTGCCGATCCGCTGGCGATAGCCTGCTGCCGATCATGGAAGCTCCCCAGCCATCCTTCTGGCGCCAGCTTCTCGAGGGTGCCACGCGGCCCTCGGGGGCCGGGCTGCTGGGCACACTGGGCATCACTGCGCTGCTGATGGTCCTCACGGCGGTGCTGCTGCGTCCTGGTGGGCTGGCGGACCACCGCTGGGTGGCCGAGCCCATCGACGACTTCGCCTGGATGGCCGGCAACGTGGTGCGCTACCAGCAGGGCTCCCCGGAAGCCTTCCACCTCGCCGTCGTGGGCACCAGCGCGACCCGTGAAGCCCTGAGCGACGGGGCTTCGCTGCAGGCTGAGCTGAGCGCCTTGATGGACAGACCGGTGGAAGTGCACATGCTGCTGGCCGGCTCGCTCTACCCCCTCGAGTTCCTGGTGGTGGCCGACCATGTCCCACCAGGGGTTCCCGGGATGGTGGTGGTGGAGGTCAGTGAGCGCAACCTGGGCCTCGAGCCCCACACCTGGCACTGGCTGGCCCGCAACCCCCGCCTGCCGCTGCACTCGCCGTCCTACCGCTCGCGCGCGGCTGCGGCCGGCCATCCACCGCGGCTCATGATCCCCGGGGTGTACCTGAGCGAACACGTCGACTTCTACGCGGGCCGGATCTTCCCCAGGGTGATGCAGCGCTTCGAGCCCATCCCCTACCACCTGCACCCCGTGGACGCCTTGGGTCCGCCCTCCGAGCATGAGTGGGGGATCATGCAGAGCCACTACGAGAGCTACCTGAGGGTCTACGACGCTTTCCAGGATCAGGTGGTCCCCATCTACGAGCAGATCGTGGCCACGGTGCACCAGCGCAGTGCCTCGCGGGTGGCCTTCTTGCAGGCCCCCCGCAACCCACGCTTCACCGAGATGATGCAGGAGCGGTCCCAGCCCAACCGCATGCTGGCCGATCGCTACCAGGCCCATGTCCAGCAGCTCGCCCAGGACCTCGGGGTGCCCTACTGGGACATCCGGGGTCCGGCGCAGATCCAGCCCGAGTCCTTCCGGGATCATACCCACATCGCCGATCCCGCGGCGCGTACCCGCTTCACCCGGGCCTTGGCCGAGGCCGTCGCTGCGGCTGCCCAGGAGCAGGGCCTGTGAGCGCCCCCCGCACCATCGGGGTGATCCTGCAGGCCCTGGTGCTGGGCTCGCTGCTGTATGTGGGCCTGTGGCAGCTGGCGCTGTACCGGGTCGAGCCCAAGGAAGGCATCAAGCTGGACGAGATCAGCTCCCCCACCACAGCGCGGATCTTCCGCTACCAGGGGTACTGAGCCGTGATCCAGTCCGGACTGTTCTGGCTCGCGCTGCTGCTGGCGGTGCCCCTGTACTGGCGGCTGCCCAGGCGCTGGCGCGCGCCGCTGTTCACGGTGGTCTCCATGGCGGTGCTGGCCACCCTTGCGCCGCTGCTGGTGCTGACCCTGCTGCTGTGGACCGTGCTGGCCCACCAGCTCGTCGGGCGCGGCGGTCTGGGTCGCCTGATGTCGTGGCTGCTGGCCCTGGGGCTGCTGGGGCAGCTGCTGATCTTCAAGTACATCCCGCCGCTGATCGCGCCGCTGTGGCCGGACTCGCCCCTGAACGACATCATCGTGCCCTTGGGCCTGAGCTTCTACACCTTCAAGATGCTGCACTACATCATCGAGAAGCGGCGTGGCAGGCTCGAGCCCCACGGCCTCGAGGCGGTGCTGGCCTGGGTGTTCGCCCTGCCCATGTTCACCGCGGGGCCCATCGAGCGCTTCGATCACTTCCAGCGAGAGAAGGCGCAGGGCTTCTCCTGGTCCTCCATCTCCGAGGGCGGCACCCGCATCGTGCACGGGCTGGTGAAGAAGCTGGTCTTGTCGGATCTGCTGCTGGCTGCGCTCATGGAGCCGCTCGGCGGCAGCCCAGCCGAGGTGCTGGGCAACCTCGACACCATCTCCACGCCGATGCTGTGGCTGTGGGCCGCCGCCAGCATGACCCGGCTCTACATGGACTTCGGGGGCTACACGGACATCGCCGTGGGTGGCTGCTTGCTGTTCGGCTACCGGATCACCGAGAACTTCGACCACCCATACCTGGCCCACAACCTCTCCAACTTCTGGCACCGCTGGCACATCAGCCTGGCGGACTGGTGCCGCTCCTACGTCTACATGCCGTTGCTGGGCATGACCCGGAACCCCTTCGTGGCCACCTACGCGACCTTCCTGGCCATGGGCATGTGGCACTCCGCTTCGCTGCCTTGGCTGGTCTGGGGGCTGCTCCACGCCACGGGCATGAGCCTGGGCCTGCTGTGGCGCCGCGAAGCCCGCCGTCGCCGCTGGCGCTGGCACCAGGCCAAGTGGACCCGCCCCGTGGCCATCGCCATGACCCTGCTGTTCGTCTGCGGTGCCCGCGCCATCGTCACCGTGCACGGTGTCGGTGACAGCTCGGACCTGCTGCGGCTGGTGGCCCGGCTGCTCTTCGTGCCGGTGGGGCCGGGCTAGCCTCCGTAGCTGCGGACCACGCCCTTGCGGTCCAGCTTGCCCGTGGAGATGCGGGGCAGGGGACCGGGGTGGACGTGGATGGTGCGGGGCAGCATGTAGGCGGGCAGCGCTCGGATCAGCTTGGCGCGGAGAGCCCGGGGTTCGATGTCGTGGCCCTTGGCGGGCGCGACCACGAGCACCACCGCCTGGGCCAGGTCGGGATCGGGCACACCGAAGGCGACGGCGTCCTGGACCCCTTCGAGGTTGGTGACCACGCTCTCGATCTCGGTGGGGCTGACGCGGAAGCCCGCCGTCTTGATCAGGGTGTCGCGCCGCCCGCGGAACCACAGCACCCCGTCTTCGTCCTGGACCGCCAGATCACCGCTGTGCCACACGGGGGTGTCTCCCACGACGTGGGCCAGCCAGGGTGAGGGCCGCAGGTGCTCGGCGGTCTGCTCGGGGCGCCCCCAGTAGCCCTGGCAGATCATGGGTCCGTGCACCACGACCTCGCCCACCTCGCCAGGGGCGCAGAGGCCGCGTTCGGGGTCCACCAGCCACAGCTGCTGGTCCGGAACGGGCAGGCCCATGGCGCCGGGCTTGGCTTCGAAGCGGTCGGGGGGTAACCAGGTGCCCCGGAGCATCTCGGTCTGGCCGTACAGCAGCACGATCCGTACGCCGGGGAGCAGCTCTGGCAAGCTCTGGACCATGCGCTGGGTGGGGGCTCCCCCAGCGTTGGTGATCAGGCGCAGCGCGGGCAGGGCCCGGGGATGCTCCTCGAGGGCGCTGAGCATGCGGTGCCAGAATGCGGGCACTCCGGCCAGCACCGTGACCCCATGGTGCTCCATGGCTGCCAGCAGGTCGCCGGGCATGCGCGACGGGGGCAGCACGGCCGTGGCACCCGCGCACAGGGCGCTGGTGACCTGGCTGAGCCCATACGAGAAGCACAGGGGCATGGAGGCCAGCACCCGCTCCTGGGGACCGTAGCCCAGGTAGCCGACGACGCCGCGGGCGCAGGTGACCAGGGCGTCGTCGCTGATCATCACGCCCTTGGGCTGCCCCGTGGAGCCGGAGGTGTACAGCAGGGCCCGCAGGGCCTCGGCTCGTTCTGGGAGGGGGGAAAGGGGCCCTTCGGTGGGCTCCGGCCAGCCCGTGCTGCTCGGGTGGTCGGGCGGCTTGCCGTCCACTACCATCAGCTCGAGGCTCTCGGGCAGGCCCGCGGCGGCCAGCTCTCGGGCTTGGCGGGGGCGTGCGAGGAGCAGCTTCGCCCCGCTGTCCCTGAGCACGTGGTCCAGTTGGGCGGTCTTCCAGCGGTCGAAGATGCCCACGAACACCCCATCGAGTCGGGCCACCGCCAGCATGGCCACCACCTCGCGCACGCAGGGCCCCAGCGCCAGGCCCACGCGGTCACCCGGCCCCACCCCCCGCGCAGCCAGCCACGCGGCCAGCGCCTCGGCCTGCGCGGCCAGTTCGGCATAGGAGACCGGACCTTCGCGGCCGATCAACGCGGGGTGGTCAGCACGGCCTGGGAGCTGCAGCCGGACCAGATCCCAGAGCAGACGGGGAGGTGAGGGGACCATGGTGGATGTGTACCACAGGCTCGAAGCGCGCCCCGCAGGTCGTGGGTGGTGGTGCGCTCGCCGCCCATGGTGTCGGTTCCTGGTTACAGCGAGGAGATGACCGACCAACGCATGAGCAAGCCGCCGCGCTCCGGAAAACGTCGTCCCCGTCGTCGCAGGGGCAAGAAGAAGGGCAGCGCTCCTCGCCGCCCCGAGGCGCCAAAGGTCCGGCGCTGTCTGGTGGACCCGGACCTGCCCTCCGACCACCCCTTGAGCCCCGAAGAGGTGGCGGACATGAAGCGCCACCTGCGCTTTGTGGCGCGCTATCGGGCCGTGTTGCGCCCTCGGCTCAACGCCCGCGAGGCCCGCATGGTCGAGGGGGACCTCGAGCCAGAGCACCGCGGTGCCTGCCTGCACCTGCTGTCCAAGATCGACCGCAGCACCATCCTGGCCGCCCTCGAGCGGGAGCCGCTGGCCTCCGACACCCAGGTCCGCGCGCGCTTCCTGGCCACAGCTGCGGGTATCTCTGGAGACGTGGGCATCCTGCTGCACTTCCTGGAGGCCCTCAGCCAGAGCGCGCGCAGCCAGCAGGTGGTGCGCGCCTTCACACGCGCACTGGAGCGTCCGCCGCCGCTGGAGGCGCGGATACCGTATT
>CAZHIK010000709.1:0-5239 GCA_964532635.1 uncultured Enterobacterales bacterium | reverse complement strand
CACCAAGACCGCTCACCTGGTGCTCTCCGGTTCAGCCTCCCTGGACCTGCTTCGCTGCGTTCAACGGACAGTGCCCGTTTCTGCAGCGCCGACAAGCGATGATGTGGTGCAACCCATGCCATCCTAGCGAGAGGACCGCGTAGATCCCCAGAAACACCCAGCTCTTCCAGAGCATCAGGAATGGTACGGGGAGCAGGGTGACCACCGCCCACCAGGCCCCGACGATGGCGTCGTCGGGCATTCGCTTGGCCTGCTCCCGCTGGGCGAAGAGCAGCTTGGCGCAGTCGCCACCGAACATGTGGCAGCGCTTCCCGTAGTAGTGACACCGCGTGCAGGCCAGGTAGCGGCAGTGCACGTACTGGACAAGCCACACGAGCAGGTAGGTCCCTCCCACCAAGGGGCTGTGGGCGAAGAGCAGGGCCGATCCCCCCAGGATCCAGGTGAGGAGCCAACCCGTAGAGAGCAGGCGAGAGCCTGTGGGCCAGTTCTCGACGGTGCACATGGTGGGCCTTCCCGTTTTCGTGGCTGGGTATTGCTATCGCCGCTCGAATCCCAGCGCCCCCCGTGCACCACAGGACCATGCGACTGCAGGAGCACCCCCAGCGAGCAGGCGAGCCCCACCATGCCAAGCGGCATCGAGTGCTCACCACCTCCTCCCCGTCTCCCGCTCGCGTCGAGTCACTCTCCCTCGACGCACTTCATGCGACGACTGTTGGAGGTCTCGGCCAGGCAGGCACCGAGGCGGTCGGGGTCGCGATCCTGGGCGCCACGCAGCAGCGAGAGGCAGTCGTAGCGCTTGCCCTTGGACTCGAACAGCTGGGCGCAGAAGGGGATGGCAGGCGCACTGTCTGTGGTGGAGTGGGCCATGATGTGCACGCACTCGAGGGCTTGCTCGCGGTCTTCGAAGGACGCCAGGCAAGCCTCGATGCGATCGGTTGGAGGTTGGCCCGCCGCCGCTGCGAGCTTGGCGCAGACCAGCTGGTCCTCACCCTCGAAGCCCTGGACGCAGGCATGGAGCACGGAGGCCGGTTCCCACGCGACCTGGCCGTACTTGCTGATGCAGCCCGCCGCGAAGGCGTAGTCCTCGAAGGCCAGCCCACAGGCGAGCACGTCGGCGGACGGATCGAAGCGGCTTTCCTTGGTACGCCAGACGCACTTGATGCCATCACGCCCGCTGCCGAAGCTGTCGATGCAGGCGTCGATCACAGCATCGCCGACGTGGCGACGGCCCTCGAGGGCTTCGATGCACTCGGCCTGGTACCCCACCGTGTCCAGGCGTCCGCAGGCCAGCACCTCGTCGGGGCCGTAGTTGCGGGTGAGCCCGATCCGCACACAGCTCTCGAAGCGGTCCTCGTCGCCAAAGGTGGCGTTGCAGGCCCGAGGCAGGGGCTGGCTCAGGTCGTTCATGAACGCCTGGATCTCGAGCTCTCGCTGTACAGCGGCCTCCCACTCGGCCCGAAGCTGCTCTGCCATCTGGGCTTCGGCACGACGAGCCTGCTCCTGCTCCGCCAACGCGGCGAGCTGCTCGAGGGCGGTCCCGACATCCTCGACGGAGATCTCCGGGCTGCTGGTGCTGCTCGAGGAGGAGCCCGACCATGAGGCGCTGGAGTCGGTGTTGGTGGAGCTGCTCCCGCCACTCCAGCTGGAGGGGCTCCCGGCGCCGGCTGCCCCGCCACCCGAGATGGGCACCGAGATGGTCCGCCCGCTGCCACCGGGCCAGCTGATGGAGTCGAAGTCGCCCAGGGAGCCGTGGATCGAGATGGTGGCCGTCATGCCGGACGGCCAGTCTCCGCTGGCCAGGCTCAGCTGCCCGGAGCCCTGCATCAGCTCCACGTGGGAGCTGCGCTCGTGGCCGGGCTGCTGGTACTGCACGATGATCGTGGGGGCTGTCCCCATGCGCGTGATGGGCTCGACCTGGCCCCAGCAGTCCGGCGACAGGCTGTAGCTGAGGGTGACCCCGGCGTCTGCCGACAAGCTCAGGTTGGTGAAGACCAGTGGACGGGCGTGGGCAGCCGAGGCCAGCAGCAGGAGCGGAAGGAGGCGGAGAAAGGAGGACATGAGGCTCCGGGCGGACAGTGGACGCAGACGCGCTGCTCCTATCCGTGCCGGTCGGCTGGTGCGCGCGCAGCGCGAATCCTGCGCACCCTGGCCGAGGGGCTCCGACGACGTGCGGGGCTCCGCGCTGGAGCGCTGCCCCTCAGCGCAGCCGCTCCTCGAGGGCCTCGGCGATCTTGTCCTGAGCGCTGCCCGCGGCGTGGCCCAGCAGGCTGCGTTGCACCGCGCCCATGTCCTTTCCGCGGGTGAGCACGAGCCGATAGACCGCGACCCCGCCCTCCGCACGGTCGACGAAGGCGTCGATGCTCTCCCGCAGGAAGACCCCCTGGGCGTCCGGGGCGTCGGCGCTCCGCACCAGCCGGGTGTGGAAGGCGCGGATCCCCTCCCCTGCGTACTCCCGCGCCGCGAGGCCGATCTCGGTCCTTCCGACGATGCCGAAGACCGCGCTCGTGGTGAGCCAGACGGTATCGCCCTCGCGCCGGAAGCTCTCCAGGCCCGGCATCACCTCCTCCCTGAAGGCCACAGAGTTGTAGACCGCCATGGCCTGGGCCGCGTCGCCGTGCTCCAGGCAGTGCAGGCTCTCGACCACGAAGGTGCTGCGCTCGAAGGTCAGATCTCCCTCGGTCTGCCCCGCCGAGCCTGGCTCCACGAAGCTCACCCGGACGCTGGGCTCGCACTCGCTGGCAGCGCCCGGGAGGTGGCGGTCCACCGACGTCGCGATGCGCCCCTGCACCCAGCCAGGGAAGCTCGCTGCGAAGGCATCGGACACACGCAGCTCGTCGTCCTCCCAGACCAACATCCGGGCCCGCGCCTCCGGCCGCACACCCGCCGCGCGAATCCAGCCTCCGATGTCGGACGGGCCCCCCGCGCGGGCGGGGAGGGTCACCAGGACCGACAGCGCCAGGGCGGTGATGGTGGTGGAGGACATCCGCTACTCGCTCGAGGGGTGCACGTCCTCGAGCTCGGGATCGTAGTAGAAGTAGCCGACCGCCCGCCCCTCATCGTAGACATCGGTGAGCCAGACGTAGATCCGGGTCCCGACGACCTGCGCTCCGACACCCCAGAGCTGGCGGTCCACGGTGCGATGCAGGGGAACGGGGTTGTTGGGATCGAGCTCCCAGGTGATGCCCTCGTCGTAGGACCGGGCGATGTGCAGGGTGCTGTGGTTGGCGGAGATGAGCCCGCCGCTTCCAGGGATCCACTCTTCGAAGCCGAGGTAGAACATGTACTGGACGGCGCCGTACTCCACGACAGCCGCGCCGGTCACGCCCTTGCCGTCGGGGCCGTCCGGGGTGCCCGCCAGGGCGGGCTCGTCCTCCCACAGCAGCCACCCGTCCAGCTCGATGCCGTCCATCCGGTAGACGTTGCACGCCGCGTACTCGGAGGTCTGCACCGAGGCCGACTTCCCGGCCCAGAGGTCCTCCTCGAAGCCCTCCCAGTCCAGCCCCTCGAGCACCTCGAGGGTGTCCTGTGCGGCCAGATAGCCGCGAAAGCCCCCGCGCTCCGTGATCGTCATGGTCAGCGGCCAGCACGGCTGGATCGAGGAGCTGAGGTCGTAGTCGGTGGTGTAGGACCAACCGATGAGATCGCAGATCACGGGATCCGAGGCCCGCTCGTTGCAGAAGTAGTTGTAGTAGTCGTGGAGCTGCAGCCCGTAGTCACCGAAGTCGATCACGGGGTTGTCCGGGTGCTTCTCCCAGCTGACGCCGTCGAACGAGGTGGTGACGCCGATGCCCCAGATGTCGTCGTCGGAGTCGGTCGGATCGTTCAGGCTGTAGCCCTGGTAGGCCATGACGTACTGCATGTCGACGGGATCCCAGACCACCACCTGGGCCGACACCGAGTCGGAGTCCCACGCGCCCAGATCCCGGGTGAAGACGGGGTTGGAGGGGTGGGTCTCCCAGTCGGTCCCGTTGGCCGTGACGGCGTAGCCCATCCCGAAGTCGTCGCTGGTGGCGCCGATGTACCAGATCTGGATGAAGGGATGCGCGAGCACCTCGGTGACCAGGTACCCGACCGCACCCACGCTGGTCTCCCACTCGGCTCCGGTGCCTGTGAACACCGGATTGCAGTCGTAGGAGCTGAAGCGGGTGGCCTCGACGGGAGAGAACGGGCAGGAGGTCAGCTCGCCGGGGTCCACGTCCGGACGCTCCGGCACGATCTCGTAGTCCTGCATGCAGGAGGTGACGCACACCAGAGCGAGGGAAGCGAAGCAGGAGCGCGCGGGCGAAGGCATCATCATCCCTCGAGTCGGTCCCGCCCACCGTAGAGCGGAGAGTCTCGCCCGTCAAGACAGGGGGGGCGTCCCCGCTGTCAGGCCGCCCGCTGCTTCTTCATCCGCTTCTTGACGCGGGCCACCGTCTCGTTCAGCGCGTCGAGCTGCGCCTCCAGCTCAGCGAGATCGTCCTCGACCGTGGGCTCACCTCCCCCGCGCAGCAGGATCAGCTCGGCCTCCTCGGCCTCCTTCTGGGCCTCCTCCATGCCGTTCATGATGACGCCGATGAACAGGTTGAGGATGATCATCGTGCCCATCAGCACGAAGGAGACGAAGAAGCCTGCGCCCACCACGGGCATCGCGGTGCTGATGGGTTCCCACTCCGCGAGCATCGCGGCGTCGTAGCCGTAGTTCTCCGAGCCGTACATGGCGATGTACATCAGGTCCGTCCAGTCCTCGAGGGTCACCGCGCGGAACAAGCTCAGCATCGACATCTGCAGGTTGCGGAAGTGCACCGGATCGTTCTCGGCGAACATGAAGGTGCCCGCGACGCCGTACAGGTAGAACAGCAGGGACAGCAGGACCGAGACGTAGACCATCGACGGGATGGACTTGAGCAGCGCGCCCACCAGGATCTGCAGCCGCGGCAGGGCCCGCACCAGCTTGAGCACGCGCAGCAAGCGAGCGAGACGCAGCACGGTGACGTACTGGGCGTCGATGGGCATGAAGCAGACCGCGACGATCAGGAAGTCGAAGACGTTCCATGGATCGTAGAAGTAGCGCCAGGGCTTCTTGCCCTCGGCCCCCATCTTGACCACGATCTCGGCCACGAAGATCCAGAGGATGATGTCGTTGGTGACATCGAGCAGCGTCCTGTGCTCCGCGGCCACGGACGGGTAGGTCTCGAAGCCGACGACCACGCCGGCCAAGAGGATCACGGCGGTGATGAAGTTCTGAAACCAAGGGGCA
>CAZHIK010000708.1:0-5241 GCA_964532635.1 uncultured Enterobacterales bacterium | reverse complement strand
TCGGCCTGGCCAGCTTCGGCGCCACCGGCGCCATGCTGTACGCCTTCGTGCCCGCGGCCGTCACCCTGGCCGCCGCCATCCCCACCGGGCTGGTGATCGGCACCTCGGTCGCGGCCCTGTTCCGCTACCTCAAGCGGTCCGCCACCGGCGTCGTAGCCTCGGCCAAGTCCTACCGCGGCCGCGAAGCCAAGGTCCTGCTCACCATCCGCCCAGGCGGCATGGGCAAGATCCGCATTCCCGTGGACGGCCCCGACGTCGACATGCTCGCCCGCACCCGCGAAGACGCGGAGATCCCCATCGGAAGCAAGGTCCTGGTCATCACCGTCACCGACGATGTGGCCGAGGTCATCCCCATGCCCACGCTGCCCGAGGCCTAGCCCCGACAGCCCCCACTCCACCCCTCGGAGGGTCCATGTTCGAAGGCATCACCATCTTCCTCTGCTTGGGAACAGGCGGCGGCATCGCACTGCTCGCCGGCCTGCTCATCGCCAAGCAGTTCCTCTATGTGGCTCGACCCAACGAGGTGCTCGTGGTGGCCGGCCGCCGCGGCAAGAAGCAGATCACCGACGAATCCCGCGGCTCCTACCAAGCGGTCTTCCACGGTCGTGTGTGGCGCAAGCCCTTCATCGAGCAGGTCGATCGCATGGACCTGCAGAACATCCCCATCGAGGTCCAGGTCATCAACGCCTACTCCAAGGGCGGCATCCCCCTCAAGGTCCACGCCGTGGCCAACGTCAAGGTCACCAACAGCCCGCGCCTGATCATGAACGCCATCGAGCGCTTCCTCGGCCGCGACCCCGGGGAGATCCGACGGGTCGGCAAGGAGACCCTCGAGGGCCACCTGCGCGGCGTCCTCGCACGGCTCACCCCCGAAGAGGTCAACGAAGATCGCCTGAAGTTCGCCGACGAGCTGATGCGCGAAGCCGAGGAAGACTTCATGAAGCTGGGCCTCCACCTCGACACGCTGAAGGTCCAGAACGTGGCCGACGACACCCAGTACCTCGACAGCATCGGCCGCAAGCAGATCGCGGTGGTGGTGCGCGACGCCGAGATCGCCGAGTCCAACGCCCGGGCCGAGGCCGAGCGGGTGGAAGCCGACGCCAACCAGATGGGCCAGGTCGCCCGGCAGAACGCCGAGACCGCCATCGTCAAGAAGGCCAACGCCCTGCGCCAGTACAAGGGCGAGATGGAGGCCAAGGCCAAGTCGGAAGAAGAGCGCATGACCCAGATGGTGCTGCAGGCCCGGGCCGAGGCCGAGGTCGCGCTCCAGGAGATCCGACAGCGGCTCGAGAAGACCCGCCTGATCGCGCACCAGGTCCTGCCCGCCGAGGCCGAGCGTCAGGCCGCCGCCCTGCGCGCCCGCGGCCAGGCCGCCGCCATCGAGGAAAACGGCCGCGCCCTGGCCCTGGTCCTGGACATGATGACCAAGGCCTGGCTCGAAGCCGGCGACGACGCCAAGGACATCTTCCTCATCCAGCAGCTCGAGACCGTGCTCTCCGCCGTGGTCGAGCGCATCAACAACGTCGAGGTGGGTGAGGTCGTGCTGCTCGACAGCGGCGACGGCACCGCCCTGCCCTCCTATGTCAGCTCCTACCCAGCCATGGTCAAGCAAGTGCTCACCGAGCTGCGCGAGTCCACCGGGGTCGATGTCACGAGGATTCTCGCTGGCCTCGAGCTCGAGTCCACGGAGGTGAAGTGATGGAAGCCGCTATCGCTCTCATCGGTGTCCTCACCGTCGTCGGGTTCTTCTCGGCCATCGCCGCTGTGCTGATCGCCAAGAACCTCCTCTACGTCTGCCCCCCCAACAAGGTGCTGGTCTTCTCCGGCGGCCTCCATCGCCTCGGCGACAAGACGGTCGGCTACCGCACCATCAAGGGTGGCCGCGCCCTGCGCATCCCGATGCTCGAGACGGTCGATGAGATCGACCTGACCAACATGATCATCGAGGTGGCGGTGGTCAACGCCTACTCCAAGGGCGGCATCCCCCTGGCGGTCCAGGGCGTGGCCAACGTCAAGGTCGCCAGCCACGAGCCCCTGCTGTCCAACGCCCTCGAGCGCTTCCTGCAGTCCGACCGCCACCAGATCATGCGCGTGGCCAAGGACACCCTCGAAGGCAACCTGCGTGGTGTGCTGTCCCAGCTCACCCCGGAACAGGTCAACGAGGACAAGATCGCCTTCGCCGAGAAGCTCCTCGAAGAAGCCGAACAGGATCTCGGCCGCCTGGGCCTGGTGCTCGACACCCTCAAGATCCAGAACGTCTACGACGACGTGAAGTACCTGGACAGCATCGGCCGCCGACAGAGCGCCGAGGTCATCAAGATCGCCAAGATCGCCGAGGCCGAGGCCCACGCCAAGTCCACCATCCAGGACGCGTCGAACCGCCAGTCCGCCCGCATCGCCGAGATCGAGGCCGAGATGCAGATCGTCGGCGCCCAGACCGAGCGCCGCGTGGCCGACGCGCTGACCCGCCGCGAGGCGATGATCGCCGAGGAGGTGGGTAAGGTCAAAGCCGCCATCGCCAAGGCCGAGGCCGAGCTCCGCGCCCAGGAGGCCTACGTCGAGCAAACCCGTCGTCAGCTCCAGGCCGACGTCGTGGCGCCCGCCCAGGCCCAGATGGAGGCCGACATCGCCGAGGCCAAGGGTCGCTCCCGCAAGGTCATCGAGGACGGCAAGGCCACGGTGGCGGTGCTCGAGGAGATGATCGCCACCTGGAAGAAGGGCGGCACCAACGCCCGCGACATCTTCCTGATGCAGAAGCTCAACAAGATCCTCGAGGATCTCATGGGCACCGTGCAGAACATCGAGGTCGATCGCCTCACCATGCTCCCCGCCGGCACGGACTCCCGCGCCGCCAAGGCGGTGACCCTGGTCGAGGAGCTCAAGGCCGCGGTGGGCATCGACGTCCCCAGGGCCATCGAGCAGCTCACCACCAAGAAGTCCTGATCGCAAAACGTAGGGGGGGACTTCACGTCCTCCCGCAAGCGAGCGGGCGCACATGAAGTGCGCCCCTACGTTCTTCAGGCGAACAGGATAGAGCCCGCGGCCCCAGGAGACCGCAGTGCCCTCAGTCCACGGACACACCTCTGGCATCAAGGCCAGCCAGACCCGCGCGCTCGAGAAGCTGTACCGGCGGCGCGTGGACGCGCAGCAGTTCGCGCCCCCCGAGCTGGCGCGGCGCATCTGCGAGCTGTCCCGGGAGATCGGACGCCAGGTGGGCCTGCTCATCGACCGCAATGGGCGCATCGCTCGTGTGATCCTGGGCGACGCCCACCAGCTCTTCATCCCAGAGCTGGGACGCAGCCGCGCCGGCTCGAGCCGCTTCCGCGGGCTGCGCCTGGTGCACACCCACCTTCGCGGCGAGCCCCTGTCCCAGGACGACCTCACCGACCTGGCGCTGCTACGCCTGGACGTCGTGGTCGCCATCCAGGCCAACCTGGATGGGCTGCCCGGCGCGGTGGAGTACGCCCACCTGCTGCCCCCCGACAGCGCCGACGACATGTGGCGCGTGGAGCGGCGGCCCTTCGTGCACGGCTGGGACGACGACTACCTCCAGTTCATCGCCGATCTCGAGGCCCAGTTCCGCCGCGGCGACCACCTCCGCCAGGTAGACCAGGGCCTCGGCGCCGTGCTGGTGTCCGTCACCACCGGGGATCGCGCCTCGGCCCGCCTCTCCCTGGAGGAGCTGGAGCGGTTGGCCGACGCCGCGGGCCTGCAGGTGGTGGACTCGGTGCTACAGCAGCGCCGCAAGCTCGACGGGAAGACCCTGATCGGCCAGGGCAAGCTCCAGGACCTGCTGCTGCGAGCGATGCACCTGGGCGCCGAGGTCCTGGTCTTCGATCAGGACCTCTCCCCCTCCCAGCTGCGCAACGTGGCCACCATCACCGAGCTCAAGGTGCTCGACCGCACCCAGCTGATCCTGGACATCTTCGCCCAGCGCGCCACCACCCGGGAAGGCAAGCTCCAGGTGGAGATCGCCCAGCTGCGCTACCGCCGTCCACGCCTGGCCATCATGCCCACCGCCATGTCCCGCCTCACCGGCGGCATCGGCGGTCGCGGCCCCGGGGAGACCAAGCTGGAGATCAACCGACGCCGAGCCGACGAGCGCCTCAAGCGGCTGGAGAAGCAGCTCACCAAGCTCGCCAAGGGTCGCGATCAGCGGCGGCGGCGCCGCAAGCGGCTGGGCCTGCCCCTGGCCAGCATCGTGGGCTACACCAACGCCGGCAAGTCCACCCTGCTCAACAAGGTCACCCAGAGCGAGGTCGTGGCCGAGGACGCCCTCTTCGCCACCCTCGATCCCACCAGCCGTCGCTTCCGCTTCCCAGCCGAGCGGGAGATCATCCTCACCGACACCGTGGGCTTCATCCGCCGCCTGCCCAAGGACCTGGTCCAGGCGTTCCGAGCCACCCTCGAGGAGGTCACCCAGGCGGATCTGCTGATCCACGTAGTGGACGCCGCCGATCCGGAGCTGGAGCTCCACGTCGCGGCCGTCGAGGAGATCCTCGACACGCTCGGGGCCGGGGACACCCCCACGGTGCTGGTGCTGAACAAGATCGACATGGTGGAGCCCAGGGACTGGCGAGGCTTGGCGGAGCGCACCGGGGGCCTCCCCGTGAGCGCCCACGACGGCTGGGGCCTCGAGCGCCTGCTGGTCACCATGGAAGACGTGCTCTTCCAGCAGACCGACCGTGATCCCATCGCGCCGGATATGCTGGAAGAGTGAACCGCCCCCTCACCAGCGCCCTCGCCGCCTGCGCCCTGATGGGCTGCGTGGGACACGAGCGCTTCGCGGGGGCCACAGGACAGCCCCTGTACAGCGAGCCCCCCAGTGTCTCCGACATCCGCTGGGACTGCTCCGCCAGCGACGCCACCTGGACCTTCGAGGTCGACACCGTCAACTGGACCGCCAACGGCGACCTCTGGATGGTCCAGACCGCCGACTACGTCGAGAAGCACGCCGTCAGGTCCGTCTCGGCCGCCCGCGACGGAACCTGGGACGAGCTGGCCCTCGATCTCGACATCGTGGCCGACTGGCGCGACGCCTCCTCCGGCTCCTCCACCGCCTTTCTGTGCAACCAGGCCACCACCGACACCATCTCCTTCCGGCTGGTGGTCTACACTCCCGGCACCAGCGACGAGGCGGACTGCCGCTCCTGGGGTGCCGAGCCCACCCTGTTCGACAGCATCGAAGGGATCCCAGCCTGCGACCTGGTCTGGGAGACCCCGGACACCGGCGACACAGCC
>CAZHIK010000707.1:0-5245 GCA_964532635.1 uncultured Enterobacterales bacterium | reverse complement strand
TGGGGGCTGGTGGCCGGTGTACTCCACCAGCTCCGACAGAAGCTCCTGTAGCTCCGGCTGGGGCAGGTGATCGGGGAAGTCGTTGGTCCTGCGGACCAGTTGCTGTGCCCACAGAACTCCGGGAGGCGCGGGCCTGGTGTTCTTGGCGGGTTGTAGAGCCCAGGCCCCTACCAGGAGCAGGACGACCGCCACCAAGGGCCCCCAGGCTGGGAGGCCCCGCTCCCGCCATCGCGGCTCGGTGCCCAGCCATGGCAGCAGGGCGCCGAGGACGATCAGGGGCGCCAGGGGCGCCAGGTTGCGGGTGACCTTGTAGGGGTGGGCTGAGAGGGCCAGCACTCCGGCGAGGACCGCCAGCTGTAGCAGGGCGAGCCCGGGAGTCCTGCGCCAGCGCGCCAGCCCCAGGACGAAGAGCAGGATGACGGGGGCTGCCAGCCACCAGCTGCCGAGGCTGCGGGCGGCCAGGGCCCAGGGCACCCACAGCCAGCCCACCAGACCCGCACCATCGCTGGGCTGAGCGGTGACCAGGAAGGCGCCGATGGCCCGAGGCAGGGCGGGCTCGAGCAGGCTCCACAGGGTGGCGATGGCGAGGGTCGGGCCCAGCCAGCAGGCCCAGCGCAGCAGGCGCTGGCGCCACGGGTCGCCCCAGCGGGTGACCAGGTCGGCCAGCAGCAGGGCAGGGGCCAACAGCAGAGGGCTCGAGTAGCGGGCCAGGAAGCTCGAGCCCAGGACCGCGCCGGTCCACAGCCAGGTCCGTGGCTGTTCTTCGTCCCAGCTCCGCACGGCCACCCAAAGGAACAGCAGCCAGCTCAGCGTGGTCGTGGGCTCGGTCATGCAGGTGAACAGGTGGGATGGCTGGTAGGGCCCCACCAGCAACAGCAAGCCGGCCAGCAGCCCGGCGCCCACGCCCCCTCGGGGCTGGATGGCATGGCCCAGCAGGGGCAGCAGCACCAGCAGCCCGACCAGCGTGGCCACCGCGCCGTAGGCGCGCAGGGCGGCCTGGCTGACTCCGAAGACAAGGCTCCAGAGGCTCAGGAGCAGGGGGTGCAGGAAGGGGTGCAGCTCGGGCAGGCTCAGGCGCTGGAGCCAGCCACCGATGTGGCCCCCCAGCAGCAGCTCGCGCAGCTCGAGGGCCTGGGCGGTGTAGTAGGCGGCGTCGCCGCTGGGCAGGTCATCGGGATGTACGTAGGCGTCCCACGCCAGCCAGACCAGCAGCGCGGCCGCGGCCGCGGCCAGGAGGAAGACCCGACTAGCCTTCACGCCGACGCCGCCCCACGAGCACGCCAGCCACGATCAACCCCAGCAGCCCAACGGGCGCCGCGCCGCTGCTGCAGCCGCAGCCGTCCAGATCGCCTCGGGGCCCGTCCCAGTCCGGCGGGTCTCCGCCGCCGGTGTCGTCCAGCCCGCTGTCCACCGGGTCGGGCGCCTGCTCCCAGGCGCCGTAGAGGTCGTAGGCGCTGCCCGCCAACAGATCGTGATCGCCGTAGACCGCGACGTACCAGAGGCCGCCCTCGGGGGCGTCGAGGGTGATGCTCTCGTCCTGGGTGTCGGTATTCTCCGAGGCGTGGTCGTGCTGGGTGCGATCGGGCCACTCACTGCGGCTGAGGTACAGGTCGCAGTCGGCCTCGAGCTCGGTCAGCCGGATCTCCAGCTGCATGGAGTTTCTGGGCAGCTCCAGCTCCCAGTGGTGGTACTGGCCATCGCCGAGCTTCTCTTCGGGCTGCTCCATGCCGATGGTGCGGTCGCGGCCGATGTTGCCCTTCTCCGCCCACGGCGTGCCCATCCCGTCCAGCGCGTGCTGGATGATGGCCGAGGTGAGATCCAGCTGCTCGCCGTCGTCGTGGCCCTCGGGGTGGGAGCAGATCACCACCACTCGGCCCATCTCGTCGCTGCCCTTGTAGACCAGCATGTTGTAGTAGCCGTGCATGGTGCCGGTGCCGGGATCGTCCACCAGGCCCAGGAACTCGGTGCCTTCCGGCACGTCGAAGTGGTCGTAGTCCAGGCGGCAGCCGTAGTTGTGGTAGACGTCGGACACCAAGCCGTCGGCCAGTGAGGGGTACATGGCCACCAGGGGGTGGTCGGTCTGCTCGAAGACGATGTCGTGATACTCGCTGCCGGTGTAGGTGGCGTCGCCCACGCCGGGCCACAGGTGGTAGTAGGGCTCGTGGTTGCCGTTGGCCTCCCAGTCGTCGATGTCGTAGTGCAGCATCGAGATGAAGGCTCCGGCGCAGGAGCCGGTGTAGGAGCCACCACCGGCCACGAAGTCCCGCACCCGCTGGCGGCCGTCTTCGCCCAGGCTGGTGCCGTGGCCGGTGGCCGAGCCGCCGTTGGTGTAGATCACCCTGTAGCGGGGGGCGCCGTCGGGGTAGAGCAGGGCACCGTTGGGATCCTCGTCGTCACCCACGATGGTGGCGTTCTGGGTGCTGATGTCGTCGGTCAGCAGCACGTCGTAGGACAGGCCCAGGCGCTCGGCGGCGTAGAGCGTGGAGCGCTGGGTGAGATCGTGCCCGCTGTCCATGAACAGGTCGGCCGCGTAGCCGTCGGCGGCCTGGGCGGGGGCCAGGGCGACGAGGATTGCGAGGAGGGCGAGGGGCATTTCACAAACCTAACGCAGGTCTCGTCGTCGTCGGAGGAGGGGGCAGCCCGGGATCGATCTCGTCGATCGCCAGCCAGAGGACGAAGTCGGCCGCGCAGGTCGGTCTGTCCCACTCCGGGCAGATCTCGTGGTTGGGTACATCGGACCACTCCACGCGCGGGGAGAGGCAGGCCTCGCCCTGGACCCACAGGTCCGGGTCGTTGCCGGACCACGAGCCGCCGTCGATGGCGGCCCAGGCGTCGTCCAGGAACAGGCCGGCCCCCGCGTTGTCGGCGAGGGAGCTCCCTTCCAGCAGCAGGCCGGAGATCCCATCCCAGGCGCTGACGCCGCTGGCGTAGATGCCGTCGCCGCAGCGGACCCCGGCGCCGTGGGCGATCCCTTCGCTGCCGGTGATCGTGACCCCGGAGAGCTGGTAGGCACCCTCGCCGGAGAGCAGGACGCCGGTGGTGGGGTTGTCGGCGATCAGGCTGTCGCTGATGTGCAGGGTGGGGGGCAGCGGATCCATCACCGGTGTGGCGTAGACACCCACGCCTCCGCCCAGGTCCGCGCTTTGGAGGGTGTCGGCGATGGTCGAGGATCGGAGCTCGAGCGTGCCTTCGTCGATGACGACCGCACCGGCGAAGCGGTTGCCCAGCAGGCTGCAGCCGGTGCAGTCCAGCCAGGCCCCTGTGCCTGTTCCCACCGTGTACAGGCCGGGGCCCTCGTTGTCCTGGGCCAGGACAGCGGTGGCCGTGATGGATGCCCCGAACTGCGCGGCGAGGCCGGCGGCCGTGGCGCTCTTGGAGCCCCAGCCTGTCGAGGTGCGGACGATCCGCGTGTCGTGGACCGTCACCGTGGTGCCACGCTCGCTGGCCAACAGCCCAGCGCCGTGGTTCCCCACCAGCTCGCAGCCCACGACCGTGAGGCTCGCCTGTCCCATGGCGAAGATCCCGTATCCCAGCTCCCCGCCCCGATAGGGCACGGTGTCCCGAACCACCGAGTCCAGCAGGGTGACCTGCGTGCCGGGCTCGTTGAGCATCAGGCCCGCCACGCTGTTCTCCGCCAGCTCGCAGCCCTCGGCCCAGAGGGTCGCACCACCCTGGATGTCGATCCCGTGACCGTACATCCCGACCCCGTCGGGCAGCGTGCCTCGCACGATCGTGTGCCGCAGCGTGACCTCCGTGCCGGCATCCCTGATCAGCAGTCCGGTCTCGGAGTTTCTGTCCAGCTCGCAGCCCTCGGCTCGCAGCGTCGCACCTTGGGCGATCATGAGCCCGATGCCATCACCTCCGTCCGCGAGGGTCTGGCTGTCTCGGATCAGCGAGTCCAGCAGCGTGACCTCGCTGCCCGCGTCGCTGGCCAGGAGCCCGAACTCGGTGTTGCGCAGCAGCGTGCAGCCTTTGGCCTGGAGCGTCGCACCGGACTGGACCTCGATGCCGTAGCCGAAGGCGCCGTTGTCGTTGGGCTGGGTGTCCTGGACAGAGCTGTCCACCAGCGTGACCTCGGCGCCCGAGCCCATGGCCGAGACCCCCAGCTCCCTGTTGTCCACGATGTGGCAGCCCTCTGCGCGAAGCACCGCACCGTACTGGGCCCCAACGCCCACGCCCCAGATGCCGCTGTCGTCGCATCGTGTGTCCCGGACCACGCTGTCGAGCAGGGTGAGCTCGACGCTCGTGCCCGAGGCTGCGACGCCCATCTTGGTGTTGGCAGCGATCTCGCAGTCCTGGATCTCGAGTATGGTGGAGGTCCCGGTGCCCCCTTGCCGAGCCAGGACTCCGATGACGGCGTTGTCCTCGATCCTGGATCTCGTCAGGCGAACCTGCCCCGAGCCCACCTGGAGCCCGGCGTCCTTCGCACCCACAACGCTCAGGCCTGACAGCTCGACCTCCCCATACCTGGCGTCGACGTCGATCCCCGGCGTGCCTTCCTCCCCCACGCTGGCGTCGAGCACAACCAGCTCCCGACAACGTCCAGCCAGGACCACGCTGGGGTGTCCACTGTCCAGGACCAGGGTCTCCGGGTAGCTGCCGGCGGCCGCGGCCACGAGCCCGCCACCTCGGCTTCCCGCCAGGTCCAGTGCGGTCTGGATGCTCGTCAGTGGCGCCTCGGCGCTGCCGTCGCCCCCCTCGGCCGCCCCGATGTCCACGTAGACGGCGGAGTCGTCCACCTCGATCTCCCCCCAGGTCCCGACACCGCAGGCCTCGGGCACGCAGGTCCCAGCATCCAGGATGAACCCGTCGGCGCAGGTTGGTGAGAGCTCGGACGGGGGTCGCTGGCGGGGCTGGGGACAGCCCAGGGCGAGCAGGCCGATGGCGGGCAGCAGGCGCATCGCTTCGACGCTATCGCCCTTCGAAGTCCGAATTCAAGCGGTCCGAGCCCGAAGGGTCCGGCCGTTCCGCTGGAAGGATCGTGCGCAGCGGCCGTGGGGCCCGCGATAGCATGGCGGGGGTGATGTCCGCCGTTCGTAGGGTCAAGCGGAACTCGACATCGCAGGTCGGCCGATCCCAGGTGGGACAGATCTCGGTGCTGGGCGCCTCTTCCCAGTCCGCACCGGAGGCCAGGCAGGCTTCGCCCTGGGCGAGCAGGTCCGTGTCGTTCCCCGACCAGCTGTTTCCGCTCAGCAGGGCCGATGCGTCGTGCAGGAAGAGCCCAGCCCCCTGGTTGTCGGCGATG
>CAZHIK010000706.1:0-5260 GCA_964532635.1 uncultured Enterobacterales bacterium | reverse complement strand
GTGAACCAGGTGCCCGCGTTGGCCCAGCCCTCACCCCAGCGCACCTCCACGGTGCTGTGGGCATCGGCAGCGCTGTCCACGAAGACCAGGTCCAGCTCCAGGTCGTCCCGACTCCACATGTCCTCGACGGCACGCTCCCAGGAGCGCTCGCGCCCAGCGTCCCGGGGACCCTTCAGGTGGATGTTCAGGGTGGCGGTGTGCTCGCCCACCCCGGTGCTGGTCAGCCGAAACGCCGCGGTCCAGCTGTAGACCCCGTCGGTCCAGGGGTACTCGATCTCTACGGACACGGGCCCGTCGAAGGCCTCGTCTTCGCTGTCCGGGATGCCGTCACAGTCGCTGTCCACCCCCGCCTCACCCGTGTCCAGCAGCTCCACCAGGTCCCGGTAGCTGGCCACCTCCCCGACGCAGCCAGGGTCGGCCCGCGCAGCACCCGCAGCGGCCACGAGCAGCAGCAGCGCCGTCACCGCGGCACCAGATCGCCCAGCAGCGCGCTCACCCGCAGCAGGCGATCGTGCTCGCCCATGTCGTTGTACCACTCCCAGAAGCCGCCTTCGAGTCCACCGATCTCCACCCGAAGGGCGGCGCGGCCCTCGTCGGGCACCGGCGGCCGCTCGGGCACCCGCTGCTCCCAGGCCTCGATGTGCACCAGCAGAGCCACCAGCAGGATCAGCTCCTCGCTCTCCAGCTCCACCTGCCGCACCGTGGCCTGCAGATCCCCACGACGTCGGGTGGTGCGCAGGGCGAGGCCGTCACCGTGAACCTCCACGATGGTGCCGCCGTGGAAGGGGTGCATGGCGTCGTAGGTGACCACGAGTTCATCGGGCACGACCCCGTCCACCAGGGCGTGCTCCAGTTCGGCGCGGAGGGAGCTGCGGGACGCGGCGATCAGGACCGTGCTGGCAAGCAGCAGCAGGGCCACCAGCAGCGCACGGGCGCGGGTCGGGCGGGGTACCATGCCCGTGAGATTCGCAAGATGCGTGCCACGGACGAGCCGGGATCAGCTCCCCAACAGCTTGCCCAGGGACTGGGCCCCCGCCATCAGCCTCGCCACGCCCTGCCCCGACCGCACACGGCCCAGGTGTCGGGCCAGGGCCCGAGGCCGCAGGTAGAAGCGCCGGTAGGCCTGACGCTGCAGCTCTTCGAGCTGGGCCAGATCGCGGTATCCCACCGGCACCAGCGGGGGACCGTAGATGTCGTGGGCGTGGAAGGTCCACTCGGCCATCAGCTGCCCCACACTCGGGTCGACCTTGGCGCCACCGTGCAGCTTGGTGATGAAGAACTGGGCGTAGTCGGGGTCGAGGTCCAGGGCGAAGCGGATGGTCTGCTCGGCCTGATCGGGGGTCTCCCCCGGGTGGCCGAACATGAAGCTGGCGGTGCTCTCGATGCCCAGCTCGCGGCACCAGCGCACCGTGTCCACGGCGTGCTGCAGGCGGATGCCCTTGCGGATGTCGTCGAGGACCTCTTCGCAGCCGGTCTCCACACCGAACAGGACGTTCCAGCAGCCCGCAGCCGCCATGGTCTCCAGCAGCTCACGGGTCACCAGGTTGGCCCTGACGTGGGTGGACCAGCACAGCCCGAGATCGGAGGACCGCAGCGCGTCGCACAGCTCGAGCATCCAGTCGGAGTCGAGGATGGAGGTGGTCTCGATGAACTGGATCTCCCGGGCACCGTAGCGATCCACCAGCTGGTGGAGCTCGGCCATCACACTGGGGACGCTCCGTGTGCGCACCGGCCCCCACTGGGCCAACCCGTCGGCCCCGCAGAAGAAGCAGTCGTAGGGGCAGCCGCGCTGGGCCATCACCCTGAAGAAGGGAGTGTCCCGGTGACGGTGGGCGGCTCCGGAGTAGAAGCGCCAGTCCACCAGGTGCCAGCCCGCAAACGGCAGGCTGTCCAGA
This sequence comes from uncultured Enterobacterales bacterium, assembly GCA_964532635.1. Lineage (GTDB taxonomy): Bacteria > Myxococcota_A > UBA796 > UBA796 > JAFGLY01 > CALDOK01. The sequence continues at coordinate 3,365 of CAZHIK010000706.1, read as the reverse complement.
TCCTCCACCAGGGGCATGTTCGCCCCAGCGACCATGCCTCCAGCTTCCCGCCAGCACAGGCCAGCCAGGTCGCGGAGCTCACCACCGTCGCGCAGGGCCCTCCACGCAGCGAGGGTGACGGGCTCGGCGTCACCGAAGCCCACCGCGTCCACCACGGCCACCCGCTCGAGCAACGCGCGGGCCTTGTCCGCGCTTCGCACGCCGACGACCAGGATAGGCGCGTCGGGGAAGCGCACCCGCACCGCTTCGGCTGCGAGGACCACGCTGGAAGGCGGCAGCGGGCGCGTGTACTCGTTGAGCACCAGCACGCACAGCAGGGGCGGCTCGTCCCCGGCATCGTCGGCCAAGGCCCCCCCGAAGGCGGGGCCGCGGTGGTAGAGGTCCACCAGCACCGGGGTGGCCCCCTCGCCCTCGAGGGCAGCGCCCATGATCAGCGCCTGCACCGGGGGGTGGCGCGGGACCTCGTGGGGAAAGGACAGGGACAGGGGCGGAGAGACGATGAGACAGCGTTGCATGGTTCACTCGGGGCAGGCCTATCCCGCTGCGTCGGAAGGAGGCGCACTTTGGAGAGGGACGGTAGTGGATGCACCATTCGCCCCCGGAGGCCCCATGAGCGAGGAGCGGCTGCAGGCACTGCGCGCACGCATCGATGAGCTGGACCACCGGCTGCTGTCCCTGCTGGCGGAACGCCAACAGCTGGCCCGGACCATCGGAGCGCTCAAGGCCGACACCGGCCAGCCTGTGCGCCAGCCCGAGCGCGAGGCCGCGCTGCTGGCCGACCGCGCCAAGCGAGCCGAGGCCCTCGGGCTCGACCCCGCGCAGGTCCGCGCGCTGTTCGAGACCCTGCTGGCGTGGTCCCGCGAGGAGCAGAAGGAGCGCTAGCGACCGATGCGGGGGGCCACCGACCACAGCCCGCGGGCGAGCTGACCGGGCTGCAGGGTGCGCAGCTTCATCAGCTGGCGCAGCCCCATGCCGGGCCGCAGGTAGAAGCGGGCGGTGGCGCGATGCAGGCCCCTGAGAAGCTGGTCCGGAGTCTGGGTGCGCGAAGCGACGACGATGCGGCCGGGATCGGGGTGGTAGGTGGTGTAGCCATCCCAAGGTCGATCCTCGAGGGCGCCGGTGGCGGCCAGGCGCTCGTACAGAGCGCTGCCGGGGAACGGCACCGTGATGGCGAACTTGGCGAAGTCCAAGCCAAGGGAGCAGGCGTAGTCGACCGTGGCTCGCGTCTGCTCCGGGGTCTCACCGGGGAGCCCGATCATGAACAGGCCCACCGTGGTGATGCCCACCTCGCGGCAGTCCCGCACCATGCGACGGGTGCGCTCGGCCCGGCTGTGGCGGCCACTCCCCTTCAGCAGGGCGTCCTGGCCGCTCTCGATGCCCAGGACCAGGCGGCGGCACCCCGCTCGCCGCATCCACACCAGCGCGCCGCGCTCCACGCTGTCGGGGCGCAGCTCCGACAGCCACACGATCCGGCGGTGGAGGTCCCTTCGGATCATCTCTCGTGAGAACTCCACCGCATACTCGTCGTCCAGCGGGAAGATGGGGTCCATGAAGCCGATCTGGCGCACGCCGAAGCGCGAGACGTTGTGCTCGACCTCTTCCACGACGTTGCCCACCGAGCGCCGCCGAACCTGGCGCCCCTGGGCGCTCAGGGAGCAGTAGTCACAGGCGTGGGGGCAGCCGCGGCTGGCGACCATGGCCACGATGGGGCGCGCGATGGTGCCCAGGGGCAGCAGAGTGTAGCTGCGGTAGGGCAGCAGGGACCAGTCCGGGAAGGGGAAGGCATCCAGATCCTGCGCCAAGGGCCGCGGCGGACCACGCTCGACGGCATCGCCCACGCGCACGCTCACCCCGGGCACGCCCTGGCCTGTCTCGCCTGCTTCCCAGGCTGCCAGCAGATCGACGCTGGCCTGCTCTCCCTCACCGTGGATCACGGCGTCGCAGCGCTCGAGCATCAGCTCGGGGAAGAGATCGGCGTGGATGTTGCCCGCGAAGAGCTTGACCTCCAGCCAGCGCTCACGAACAGCGGCGAACAGCTCGAGCACCTGATCGCAGACCGGCGTGAGCACCGACACCCCGACGACATCGGGACGGAACTCCCGCACCACCTCGAGCGTGCCGGCCAGGCCGCGCCTCTCCACGAAGTCGTCGTGGACCCGCACCCGGTGCCCCGCACGGGCGAGGAAGGTGGCGACGTAGGCCAGGCCCGCACAGGGCATGGGCTCGAGCAGGGAGGCAAAGCGGCCGAACTGCTCTGGATCTGTGGCCGGATTCACAAGGAGAACGCGCATCACAGGCCGGCTTATACCAGACCGGGCTCAGGGGAGCGAGGTGAAGTTCGTGGTCCTGCGATCCGGCGGACCACAGTGCCGGAAGTAGCGCAGGCCCTGCAGCCAGGGCAGCCCGAAGATGCGCTGCTCGGTCAGCGGCGCCTGGAAGGCCAGCAGGCGCTCCACAGAGCCGGTGGGTAGCCGCAGCAGCAGCCGGCACAGATCCTCGCCCAGGGGGGCCTTCAGGCACAGCCGGAAGATCCGGTAGAGCTTCTCGAGCTGCCGCGCGTCCGGATTGTGGAGCACCGGCCCGGGCACGAACTCGAGCCGCTCGGAGCCGATCAGCGCCGCGGTGTCGGCGTCCAGCTCACCCGACGCCAGCGCACGCTCGAACATGGCGGTGCCTGGGATGGGGTAGGCGAAGCAGATGCGCACGTGGTCGGTGCCGATCTCGCGGTTGAAGCGCAAGGTGGCCAGCGCCTGCTCGAGGCGCTCCCCCGGCATCCCCAGCATGTTGAAGGTGATCAGCTTCAGGCCGGCCTGGTGGATACAGGCCGCCGCGCGGCGGATGGCCTCGTCGGTGATCTGCTTGTCCAGGATGGTGTCGCAGCGCAGCGCCTGGTCCCCCGACTCCACACCGATGGCCACACCGACGCAGCCGCCCTGCTTCAGCGCCCGAGCCACGGCGGGGGTGATCAGCTCGGCGCTGGTGTTGCAGGTGAAGGGCAGGCCCACCTCGGCCGCGAAGCGCTGGGCCATGGCCGGGACCCAGTCGGCGTCCACGGTGAACAGGTCGTCCGAGAAGTGCACGTGGGTCAGCGCTGCGCGGGCCCTCACGTCCAGGACCTCCGCGACCACACGCTCCGGGGACTTGAGCCGCACGTAGTGGGGATCGCCCCGGTACATGCGCCGCATGGAGGGCTGGTAGCAGTACGAGCAGCTGTGCACACAGCCGCGACCCGCCGCGAACTTCTTCCACGGGAAGTCCCGCAGGAAGGGGTAGCGGTAGTACAGCTCACGATCGGGCAAGGGCAGGGTGTCCAGATCCGGGATCATGGGTCGCACACCGTTGTCGCGGACCTCTCCCTTGGCGAC
>CAZHIK010000705.1:0-5276 GCA_964532635.1 uncultured Enterobacterales bacterium | reverse complement strand
TGCCGGCGATGACGTGGATGCCGTGCAGGCCGGTCATCAGGAAGTAGATGCTGAAGAACAGGTGCACCAGTCGGGGCTCGTCCTCGTCCCTGTGGCCGCCGTCGGCTGGAGCCTCGGCGGTGGCCAGGCCAGCGGGGCCGGCCGGGGCGTCCTGGAGTTCGCTCACGGGAGGGGTGTAGTGTTCGGGTTCGGGATCGGGCAGGGGTTTTTCTGTGGCGCGGGCGGGGGTCAACCCCGCCCCTACATCGGGTTTCGCGCTTACTTCGGCGTGGTCCGGGGAGTCAACGACGGGCGCGTAGTGAATTCCAGGCAACAGGCCCAGGTGCCACTTGTGGCTGTACTCGACGTACTTGATGCCCAGGAAGCCGAAGCCACCGCCCAGGGTCAGTGCCAGGAAGAGCACCAGGTGCTTGCGGTTGCCCAGCTGTGCCGCTCGCACCGCCAGGGCCATGGTGAGGCTCGAGGCGATCAGCACGATGGTGTTGATGCCACCCAGCACCTTGTCCAGGTACTGGTGGGCGTACACGAACACCTCGGGGTGCAGGGCGCGGTAGACCGCGTAGGCGCAGAACAACCCACCGAAGAGCAGGATCTCGGTGGCCAGGAACAGCCACATGCCCTGCTTGCCGGACTCGTGTTGGTCCTCGAGGTTGTCGAAGTGGTGGGCGAGCTCGGGGGCGTGCTTGTCGCTCATGCCTGCTCCTGCGTCGCGAGCTGGAAGCCGCCGTCGGCCGCGTCGGGGGTCAGGATGGAGAAGTCATAGGGCGCCTGTCGTGCAGGGGTGGCCGCGAAGTTGTGGTGGGGTGGGGGAGAGGCGCAGTTCCACTCGAGGGTGGCGCCACCCCAGGGATTCGCCGGCGCGCGCTTGCCCGTGAACAGGGACGCCACCAGGGTCACGGCGACGATGAGGAAGCCCAGGCCCAGCAGGAACGAACCGACCGTGGACATCTGGTGGTAGCCGGTGAACTGTTCCAGGTAGTTGTAGTAGCGCCGAGGCATCCCCTGGCTGCCCATCACGAACTGCGGGAAGAAGGTCAGGTTGAACGAGACCACGATGAGCAGCGCCGAGATGCGGCCCCAGGTCTCGCTGTACATCCGGCCCGTCATCTTGGGCCACCAGTGGAACAGCCCGCCGATGAAGGCGACAGCGGTGCCGCCCACCATCACGTAGTGGAAGTGGGACACCACGAAGTATGTGTCGTGCAGGTGGATGTCGGTGGCCAGGGCGCCCAGGAACAGGCCCGTGAGCCCTCCGATGCCGAACAGGAAGATGAAGCCCAGCGCGAACAGCATCGGCGTGTTCAGCCTGATGCTGCCCTTGTACATGGTGGCCAGCCAGTTGAAGACCTTGATGGCCGAGGGGATGGAGACCGAGAACGTCAGGGCGGAAAAGATCATGTTCATCAGGCCGGACTGGCCGGAGGTGAACATGTGGTGGCCCCACACCAGGAAGCCGAAGATGGCGATGGCGATGCTCGAGTAGGCGATGAAGGTGTAGCCGAAGATGGTCTTGCGGCTGTGCACCGAGATCAGCTCGGAGATGATGCCCATTGCCGGCAGGATCATGATGTAGACGGCCGGGTGGGAGTAGAACCAGAAGAAGTGCTGGTACAGCACCGGATCGCCGCCCATGGCGGGATCGAAGATGCCCACGCCCAGGGTGCGCTCGGCGATGAGCAGCATCAGGGTGATGCCGAGCACCGGGGTGGCCAGGATCTGGATGATGCTGGTGGCGTAGATGGACCAGAGGAACAGGGGCATCTCGAACCAGCCCATCCACCTGGGGCGCAGCTTGTGGATGGTGACGATGAAGTTCAGCCCGGTGAAGATGGACGAAAAGCCCAGGATGAACGCCGCCAGGGTGGTCACGGTGACCGAGGTGGAGGTGCTGGTGGAGTAGGGCGTGTAGAAGGTCCAGCCTGTGTCCACCGCGCCCATGTGCATACTCGCCAGGGCCAGGATGCCGCCGAAGAGCCAGAACCAGAAGCTGGCCAGGTTCATGCGCGGGAACGCCACGTCCTTGGCGCCGAGCTGCAGGGGCAGCACGAAGTTGCCCAGGATCGCAGGGATGCTGGGGATGATGAACAGGAAGACCATGATCACGCCATGGAGCGTGAACAGCTGGTTGTAGGTGTCCGCCTCGACGATGGTCTTCTCTGGCGTGAACAGCTCGGTCCGCACCAGCAGGGCGATCAGGCCGCCCAGGAAGAAGGAGGCGCTCACCCCGATCATGTACATCATGCCGATGCGCTTGTGATCGAGCGTGAAGAGCCAGGAGAGCACCCCGCGGCCGGCCTTCAGGTAGTTGGGGCCTGCGTCGCTGTGCTCGGGCACGGGCTTCTGTGCGATCTCGGTCATGGGGCTACTCGAGGGACTTCAGGTAGGCGATGAGGACGGTGACCTCGTCCTCGGACAGGCGGCCCTGGAAGGTGGGCATCACCGGCTCGTAGCCGCCGACCACCATGTTCATGGGTTCCAGGATGGACTCACGCAGGTAGTTCTCGTCGACCTCGACCTCGGTGCCGTCGTCCATGGTCTCCTTGCCGCCGAAGAGGCCGTCCAGCGGCGGTCCTGTGTTGGCCTCACCATCGACGGAGTGACAGGCGGGGCAGCCACGGATGGAGAAGACCTTGGCCCCTGCCTCGTCGGGTGGGAGCTTGGAGATGAAGTCCGAGGCTTCCTTCAGCCAGGCGTCGAACTCACCGGCGGGGTGCACGATGACGCGGGCCAGCATGTCGGAGTGGGCGGTGCCACAGTACTCGGCGCAGTAGGCCTGGAACTCGCCGGCTTCGGTCGCGTTGAACCACGCCTTGTGGTAGCGCCCGGGCACCACGTCGCGCTTGAGGCGGAAGGCGGGAACGTAGAACGAGTGGATCACGTCCAGGGAGTTCATGGTCAGGATGATGTTCTCGCCTTGGGGGACGTGCAGATCCTCGTCCACGTAGCCGTTGGGGTAGGTGAAGGTGAACTTCCACTTCTCGGCGGTCACCAGGATCTCGCGGCCCTCGGCGGGCGGAACGGACATGTCCATGAAGCCCTGGAATCCCCACCAGAAGATCACGATGACAAGCAGCAGCGGGATCACCGACCAGGTGATCTCCAGGCCCATGCTGTGGGAGGCGGTCTCCTGCTCCTGGTGGCCCTCGCGCTCGCGGTAGCGGAACACGAACAGCACCATCACCCCCACGATGGCGGCGAAGAAGAAGAAGCTGAGCCAGAAGATGAAGTAGAACAGGTCGTCGGTGGCGCCAGCCGTGGTGGAGGCCTTCACGGGCATCCAGAAGCTGCCGCCATCGAACCGGGCCAAGGCGGGCCAGAGGCCGCCCTGGCCGATGTCGATCGTACCGGCGAGGCCGGCGGCCTCGCGGCACATCGCCATCCAGATTTCGCTTGCCAGAGAGGGGAGGGAGATCAAGCGTTGTTCTCCTTCGTGCGATTGAGATCCCGGCGCCACCAGAATCCCAGGAAGGCCGCGAGGAAGATCACCGAGAAGCCGCTGGCGATGGACATGATCTGCGCGGCTGCGGGGGCGTAGCGCCCTGTGGTGGGATCGTAGTGGTAGCAGAACAGCACGATCTGCTCGCCGAGGTTGCCGATCTTGCCCTGGGCGGCCTCGAGCAAGGCCAGGCGCACGTCCAGGGGCTCGAAGACGATCCCGCCCAGGAAGCGGCTCAGCACGCCGTCGGGGGTCAGGAAGAAGATGCCAGAGCCGTGGGCGTACTCCTGACGCTCCTCTACCCACTGGAAGTGGAAGCCGACGGCGTCGGTCAGCGACCGGATGCTCTCCTCGGAGCCGGTCAGGAAGTGCCAGCCGTCGGCGGTGGCGTCGCTGCCATAGAGCTTCAGGTAGGAGCGCTTCTTGGGGCCGGCCATGGCCGGGGTCTCCCGCGGATCGAAGCTGACCAAGACCAGCTCGAAGTCCCGGCCGGGGACCAGGGTGATGTTCTGCATGGCCTTGACGGTGCCGTTCATCACCAGGGTGCACAGCATCGGGCACTCGAAGTACGCGAGCACCAGCAGCACGGGCTTGTCGCCGTTGACGTAGCTGCCCATGGTGACCTCGCGGCCGTCCTCGTCGTAGAACAGGTCGCCCAGGGGGATGGTCTCGCCGAGGCGGGGGGTGATGTCCACGCCTTCGAGGTCGGCCGGCACCCCGGTGACGACCTGGGCGGTGGCCGGCGAGGCCAGCAGCAGGGAGAACAGGAGCGCGAGCAGGGGGCGGGTCATTCCATTCCTCCTGGAGCGGCCAGTGCCTCGAGGATCTCCGCCCTCACATCGTCGGGAAACAGGTCGAGCTCCACAGGGAAGGGTTCGGCGCTGGCGCTGGCGGGAAAGGCTGGAATGTAGAAGCCCATCTCCACCAGCACATTGGACATCAGCGCGTTCGGGAGCTCGTCGGCCGGTTCCTCGAGGGCGTTGAGCTCCGTGATGGACAGCTCCATGGCCCGCTCGATGGGCAAGGCCACCTTGCCCTCGTCGCCCGGCAGGTGCCGGTAGCCGTTGAGCTGGGCCCGGTGCTTGGCCTCGAGCTGGGAGATCTCCTGCGGCGCCACGCTGTAGACCTTGTCCTGCAGCTGCTGCTGCTCGACGTTCTGGTAGACGGCGATGAGCGCCACCACCAGAGCGAAGATCACGATGGTGCCCACGACGCCGACCAACAGGACGGCCGGGGTGTTCGGATCGCGCTGGTTGCTCACAGCGACCCTCCTAGACGTTCTCGAAGGCCAGGGACTCGCGCAGGCGCGGGTCCTTGACGGGGATGAGCGGATGGCGCCGCAGCACGAAGGCCAGGGCCGCGACGAACAGCCCCAGCATGCCGAAGCCCAGGGTGATGTCCAGCAGCGAGATGGCTAAGCCATCCGGGCTCATGGCCGGCTTGACGAGCCAGAACAGGTCCACCCAGTGCATCAGCAGCATCCAGCCCGCCGCGATGGCCAGCACAGTGGGCCTGCGCTTGGGGTGGCGGGAGATGAGCGCGATGAACGGCAGGACGAAGTGGCCGAAGAGCAGCAGCAGGCTGACCCACTCCCAGCCGCCGGCGGAGCGGAGGCGGAAGAAGTGGGTCTCCTCGGGGAGGTTCGCGTACCAGATGAGCATGAACTGGGAGAAGCCGATGTAGGCCCAGAACACGGTGAAGCCGAACATCAGCTTGCCCATGTCGTGGAAGTGCTCCGGCGTGATCGCGATGCGCACCCGTCCGGTGGCCTGCAGCAGCCGGATGGTCAGGATGGCGAAGGCGAAGAACTGGAGCCGCTCTACATGCATCCCCCGGTTTT
>CAZHIK010000704.1:0-5276 GCA_964532635.1 uncultured Enterobacterales bacterium | reverse complement strand
GTTCTTCTCCATCGGCCTCGAGCCCGCACAGACCGCAGCCCTGCCCAGCGCCGATCGGGTCTTCGTGACCGGCTGGGTGATCGAGGCCGGGCCCGCGGGACAGGCCCAGCTGCACGAGGTGATGAAGCTCTGGGGCGAGCTGGCCACCGCTACCGGTGGGGTGCCCTGGGACGACGACACTCGCCAAGCCTTCTCCGCCAGCTCCTGGAACGAGATGCGGGTGGACCACTGGCACGAAGGCACCCTGCCGATCGATCGGCACATGACCATGCACATGTACGACAACGGCGGCGAGATCCGCCTGGTCACCCTGGGCATGGGCAAGGTTGGCCTGCCGGACCTCACGATCCCCAGCATCATCCGGAACGACTCGAACGTCATGGGCCCCCTGGTCAACGCCACGGCTCAGGCCATGCTCGAGGGGGCCGCCATCCAGTCCGACGGCAGGCTCCTACTGGACCTCGCCCTGCTCCGGCACCCCGAGCTGGGCGAGGCTCTGAGGGCGTACGTGCTCGAGGGCAGCGCCAAGGCGGAGATCGAGCTCAGCGTGGCCACACCCCAGCAAGGCGATGCCGACAACCGCCTGTGGGAGATCCGATTCCCAGGAAGCGGCGACAGCTATCACCAGGCCCAGATCGACCTGCTCGAGCAGATGTTCGGGAGCAGCGAAGACTCCGTGAGCTACCTCGAGCACGACGCTGAGCTGATCGCGGCTTCCGAGAAGTCCCGCGCCGAGCTGATGGGCATGAAGTCCGAGCTGCGGGGCCAGCTCGACCAGGGCTACGCCCTGCTCGTCAAGGGTCCCTTCCCCACCCCCGACGGCGGCAATGAGTGGATGTGGGTGGAGGTGCGCGGCTGGTCCGACGACGCCTTCGACGGCCTGCTGATCAACGAGCCCGTGAACATCCCCGAGCTGAAGTACGGCATGACCGTCACCGTCACCGAGGCCGAGTTCTTCGACTACCGCCTGGACAAGCCCGACGGTAGCACCATGGGCTGGCACGCCACCCGCCTGATGGCCGCGCGCGAGGGGATGCAGATCGAGTAGCATGGGGGCGTCCCCCTCCCCGGAGGCCCCATGCAACGCCCGTTCATCCTCGCCCTTCTGCTCCTGCCCCTGCTCGCCTGCGGCGACAAGGAGCCCGATGACACCGCGGGGCCCGAGGACACCGACGCCATCGTGGGCGACTGTGAGACCGAGCCGGGGGGCAACGCGCTCACCAGTGGCAGCTACACCACCCTGACCGAGGAAGCCCTGGATCTGGGCTGCGAGAACGAAGCCGGCAACGGCGCTCACGTGCACGTGGGTGAGAGCATCCCCTTCGAGATCACCCGCACGGGCTACTGCATCGACGCCGTGAGCGAGTCGGGCACCCCGAACGAGATCGTCTGGACGGGAATGTCCGACGGCGAGAGCATGGAGCTGACGGCCAGCCTCGAGGAAGAGCTGGGCACCTGTGTGCTGCAGGTGGAGTTCACCATGGACGCCACGATGCAGTCCGAGACCAGCTTCGAGTACCGCATCGACGGCACCATCAGCGTCAAGGAGGAGCTGTCGCCGGACGCTTGCTCCTTCATCGTGGGCGAGACCGAGAAGCACACCTTCCCCGAGCTGCCCTGCTCCTGGGCCTGGGCGGGGTCGGGCACCCTGGACTGACAAGCGCTGCCCGAGAAGAAACTCGTTGCGGACACGCTGCGCTGAGTTTATTGGTTGTATGACCAACCAACTTACGGAGCATCCATGGCACGCCCCTCCAACCGCGCCCTGCGCCGCGCCCAGATCGTATCCGCCCTCGCCGAGCTGATGGCGGAGCGCGGCTACGATGGAGCCTCCATCGGCGCCATCGCGAAGCGCGCCGGTCTTGCGCCGGGCTTGGTGCACTACCACTTCGGCAGCAAGCAGGAGATCCTGGTCGCCCTGGTGGAGTCCATGGCCACGGCGCTGCGGGAGCGGATGGAGCTCCGCGTGCGCCCCACCGACAACGCCTGGGAGCAGCTCGAGGCCTGGATCGATGCCCACCTGGCCCTGGGGCCCGACGCGAGCCCAGGCGCCGTGGCCTGCTGGGTGGCCATCGGGGCCGAGGCCAGCCGCCGCCCCGAGGTCCAGGAGATCTACGAGCGGGCCGTACGAGATGATCTGGCCCGCGCCGAGGCGCTGGTGGTCGCTGTGATGAAAGCGGGCGGCGGTACGGAGCACGAGCCGCGACAGGTGGCCGAGGCCTTGCTGTCGGCCATCGAGGGCAGCTACCGCCTGGCTGCTGGAGCCCCCGGGGTCGTCGAGCCTGGCTTCGCCGCCCCCATGGCGCGGGCACTGGCCCGCGGGATGCTGGGTGCGCCGTGACCTCAGGCCGCAAGCTCCTGCTGCTGGGCGCCCTGTACCTGGCCCAGGGCTTGCCCTACGGCTTCTTCACCCAGGCCCTGCCAGTGCTGCTGCGGGAGCGCGACGTGTCCCTGGAGCACATCGGGCTGTCCACCCTGCTGGCGCTGCCCTGGGCCCTCAAGTTCGCCTGGGCACCAGTGGTGGACAGGGTGGGAACCCGGCGCCGCTGGATCCTGACCCTGCAGGCGGTGGCCGCGCTGCTGGCCGTGGTGCTGGCCGCAGCAGAGCCCGACGTGGGCGCGGGGCTCTGGGTCCTGCTGGGTGCGGTGCTGCTCACCAACCAGGTGGCGGCCACCCAGGACATCGCCACCGACAGCCTGGCGGTCTCGCTGCTCAATCCCAGCGAGCGGGGGTTGGGCAACGGGGTGCAGGTGGCCGGCTACCGCGTGGGCATGATCCTCGGCGGAGGCTTGCTGCTGGTGGTCTTCGACATAGCGGGCTGGGCTCCCACCCTGCTGGGCATGGGGCTGATGATAGCCCTTGCTTCGGGCCCCCTGCTGGCCACCCCGGCCGCGGGCGCCACAGCCTCGCGGTCCTGCGGCGAAGAAGCCACGGGCAATCCCTGGTCGTGGCTGCAGCGCCCGGGCGTCGCGGGCTGGGTGGCGGTGCTGGTGGCGTTCAAGGTCGGAGACTACATGGCCGGCGGCATGCTCCGGCCCTGGATGGTGGACGCGGGCATGACCAAGACCGACATCGGGCTGATGCTGGGCACCGGCGGCTTCACCGCAGGGCTGCTGGGCGCCCTGCTCGGCGGTGCCCTGGTCAACCCCCTGGGCCGACACAGGGCGCTGGTGCTCTTCGCCTTGCTCCAGTGCACGGGGCTGGTGGGCTACTCCATCTGCGTGGCCGGGGATCTCACCGGCCTGCCGCTGTGGGGGGCGGTGATCTGGGAGCACGCCGTGGGCGGCATGGCCACCGCCGCGCTGTTCACCCTGATGATGGACGCCAGCCGCCCCGAGCACGCCGCCACGGACTACACCCTCCAAGCCTGCGTGGTGGTGATCGCCGCCGCGGTGGGCGCCACCGCCTCGGGCTTCGGCGCCGCGCAGCTGGGCTACGCCGGGCTGTTCATCCTGGCCTCCGGCTGCTCGGTGGCAGCCCCGATGATGGCGGCCATTCCGGCCCTCACCGCCGTCACCCGCGCGGGCCCGGAGCCAGTCCCGCTCTCGAGATGACGTACAGTTCTCGCGGCAAGAACCCGGGTTCATCATGAAGCTCACCGCCCTCGGCGTCGGCGACGCATTCTCTGCCCGCCACTACTCCACCTGCATGCTGCTGGAGCACGACGGCTGGCGCCTGATGATCGACTGCCCCCACCCCATCCGGAAGGTGCTGAAGGAGGCGCGGCCTGATCTGGACCTGGTGGACATCCACGGCGTGCTGCTCACCCACCTGCACGCCGACCACTGCTCGGGACTCGAGGGCTTCGGCTTCTTCAACCACTTCGTGCGGGGCGGTCCCCTACCCCTGCTGGCCCACCCCAGGGTCTCCGCCCGGGTGTGGGAGCGCCTGGCGCCCGGGATGGATGCACTGGTGCCCGAGGTGGGCGCCGAGCCCGTCCCTCGAGCGCTGGGGGACTACTGGGCGCTGGTGAACCTGGACCTGGAGCGCCCCGTACACTTCGGGCCCTTCGAGATCGAGTGTCGCTTCACCGTGCACCACCTGCCTACCACCGCCTTGCGCATCCGCGCCGGGGGGGCCTGCGTGGGGTACTCCGCCGACACCGCATTCGATCCCGATCTCGTCGCTTGGCTCGAGGTGGCCGACCAGGTGGTGCACGAGTCCAACCACGGCATCCACACACCGCTGAGCTCCCTGCTCGCGCTCGACGCGGGGTTCCGAGGCAAGCTGCACATCGTGCACTACCCCGACGACCTGGACGTGGAGCGCTGTCCCCTCCCCTGCCTGCGGCAGGGCCAGCAGCTGGACATCCTGCCTGGGGCCGACGCCGGATAAGGAGTCTCGCCCCACCACCGGGAAGCGAACGTGCACGAGCGCATCGACCTCGAGACCTGGCCACGCCGGAGCCACTACGAGCTGTTCCGGGGGCTGGCGCAGCCCTTCTTCGGCGTGAGCGCCCGCGTGGACGTCACCCCGTTGGTGGCCTGGGCCCGCAAGCGGGAGCTGTCACTCTTCCCCGTGATGCTCCACGCGGTCACCGGCGCGGCCAACGACGTAGCGGCCCTGCGCCTGCGGCTGGACGAAGCGGGCGTGGTCCGTGTGGCGCGGGCCGATCCCTCCTTCACCGCGCTGGTGGACGACGAGCGCTTCGACTTCTGCTGCGCCCCCTTCACCGAAGACTTCGAGCGCTTCGCCCACGACGTAGCCGCCGCCATCGAGGCCCACCGTGGCGGCCAGGGTCTGGACCTCAGCCAGGACCACCGCGTCGATCTGTTCTACGTCTCCAGCCAGCCGTGGGTGGACCTCATCGCCGTGAACGAGCCCAGCTCGGGCGATCCCCTCGACTCGGTGCCCCGCATCGGCTGGGCCCGCATCGTCCCCGCGGGTGAACGCTGGGAGGTCACGGTCTACATCCACGTCCACCACGCCCTGGCCGACGGCCTGCACGTCGCCCGGTTCTACCGCGCGCTCGAGGAGCGCATCGCGGGGTTGGCGGAGTAGGCCGCGACCGATGAGCACCCCCGAACCACCCCTGGGCTTCTGGCGCTGGCTGCGCGCTGGCTACGATCGCCGCACGCTGATCGCGCTGTCGCTCATGGCCGTCACCTGCGCCACCGTGGGGGTGATCTGGCGCCACCTGATCGAGTGGGATCAGCCCATGGACTGGCTGCTGGTGGGCATCTGGGTGGTGATGGCGGCCCTGCTGTCCTGGCGAGTGGACCCCCGCAAGGACCTGCCCCTGCTGCTCGTGGGCCTGATCGGGGGCGGGGTGATC